>CAIYPA010000280.1 GCA_903927965.1 uncultured Bacteroidia bacterium
CATCAAGACATTGAAGGTGTATATTTGATTTTTGAGAATAACTTTTCCAGTAAGCAAATCAAAGATTTTGACTACTTGTTAAATGCTTTAAAATTTATCAAGATATTAAAAGACAATCAAATGGAAGTGCATTTGGGGTATAATAACACAGAAGCACTTTTATTTAGTATTGCAATGCCAGATTCAGTTTCAATAGGATCTTATGAAAACTTACGTTCATTTGGAATCAAACGTTTTCAAGATATGGAAAAAAGTCCGATGAGGGCACCGAATGCAAGATTATACAGTACACAGCTTCTGCAATGGGTAGATTACGAATACATACAGGCAATGAAAGTGTTAATGCCTGATTATGAGCACTACTTTGACAATTCGGAGTTTAAGCCGCTTATGTTTAAACCTGAGTTCAAGTGGCATTTTGCAAAACCAGAGCCATACAAGCATTATTTCTATGTTTTCGACAAGCAAATAAAAAGTTTACCTAATATCCAGGAAAATCGAATCGAAGAATTGAAGCTCACAATCAAAAATGCTTTAAAATTGTTTAAGGAGATTGAAACTAAAGTTCTTTTGGATGATGATAGCAATGGTTCTCATCTACCCACTTGGTACAATGTAGTTAATGCTTTTCAAAATGAATTAACAATTTAGAAATGTTCGCAACAGAGCAAGAGATGTCATTTCTGTTTGAAAAATTTCTGAAAGCCAATTTCGGAAATTCATATCTAAAAGAATGTCAAGGATTATTTGGCGTACCGGATTTTGTGTTTTGTGCCAAACAAAAAAAAGATGTTTCCATTATTTCATTTGAGTTAAAATTGAAAAATTGGAAAAGGGCTGCTAAACAAGCATTTCGTTACAAAAGCTTCTCTCACGTTTCTTATGTGGTTCTTGCCAGCAGAAGTGCAAATGCAGCATTGAACAACATTGAAATATTTGAAAAATACAATATTGGTTTGGCGAAATTTGACAACAACAGCGATTTTGAGATTCTTTTTAAGCCAGAGTCAAACCTACCTTATTCGGAAAATTTACATCAAAAAATAGTTGAATCCTTAAGCATGTGTAGCGAAAAATCAAAGAATATTCAAACCCTTGTTAGATAAGTTATTAAATGGAGCAATTATTTAACGGGAAAGAAATACCAAAGCATTGGAAAATTAAAAGTATGGGTGAGGTCTTTATGATTGAAAGGGGCGGTTCACCCAGGCCAATCGAAGATTTTATCACTAATGATGATAATGGTATTAATTGGATAAAAATTGGGGATACTAAAGGGGTCGTAAAGTACATTCATCATACTAAAGAAAAAATCAAACCTGAAGGAGCTATAAGATCAAGAATGGTTTTTGAGGACGATTTCTTGTTATCAAACTCAATGAGTTTTGGTAAACCATTTATTATGAAGACGAAAGGTTGCATCCATGACGGTTGGTTGGTAATAAGGAAGAATACTTTAATCGACAATAATTACCTTTACTATATACTGAGTTCATCGCTTGTATATCAACAGTTCACAAATTTGGCAAAAGGCTCTACAGTCAAAAATCTTAATATTGAGGCTGTTAAACAAGTTGTGATTCAGTTTCCTCCACTCGCCGAGCAGCTTTCCATTGTCTCCAAAATCGAAGAACTCCTCAGCGACCTCGAAAACGGCAAACAGCAATTGCTGACCGCACAACAACAATTAAAAATCTACCGGCAAAGTTTGCTGAAATGGGCATTTGAAGGAAAGCTTACCAACAAAAATGTGAAAGATGATGAGCTGCCTAAAGGTTGGAAATGGGTTAAATTAATTGAAATAACATCCGTCTTAGGAGACGGATTACACGGTACTCCAAATTACTCAGAAGACGGTGATTATTACTTTATAAATGGGAATAATTTAACCGATGGTAGAATTGAAATTAAAGAAAACACAAAGCGTGTAGATTTTTCAGAATATGAGAAATATAAAAAACCATTAAATGAGAGTACCATATTTGTTTCAATTAATGGGAGTATTGGATATACAGCATTTTATAATAATGAAAAAGTTATTTTAGGAAAGAGTGCTTGCTATTTTAATGTATTGAAATCCACTGATAAGAAATATCTGAGATATTGCCTATTAAGTCAGCGTTTTTTAAACTATGCAAACAAGAATGCCACTGGTAGCACAATAAAGAATGTAGGACTAAAAACAATGCGAGATTTTGAAATTCCGTTTCCATCATTCTCAGAACAGCAACTTATTGTCGATGAACTCGAAAGCAAACTTACTTTTTGTGATAAAATAGAAGAGACCATCAGCCAAAGCTTGTTGCAGGCGGAATCGTTAAGGCAAAGTATATTGAAGAAGGCATTTGAAGGGAAATTGGTGAATTTTTAACCTATGAAAAGAGTTCTGGTAATATTATCTTTGTAAATCGTAATACTTTAAAAATGGAACATTTAAAGGTAAACTCATTTGGACCTATCAGGGAAGCAGATATAAGATTTGGGGACCTCACCTTGTTCGTGGGTCCACAGGCAAGTGGTAAAAGCATTCTTCTTCAATTGGTGAAGTTGATTATGGACAGGTATAATATTCCATCCGTTCTCAAACAGAATAATTATGAATGGGGTAAGAAGAATGAAAATTTTCTTGACCTTTTTTTTGGAGAGAGTATGTCATCTATTTGGAATTCAGAAACTAAGATTGAATTTGATGAGAAGGAATACATTTTATCCTCTTTCCTGACAAAGCAAGGGGTAAGAGAAAGCTCAAAAACCGAGAAACTATTTTACATTCCAGCACAACGCGTTGTGACAATGAGCCAGGGATGGCCAAGGGCTTTCGGAACATTCGATATTGGAGACCCATTTGTCCTAAAACAGTTCAGTGAGTCCATCCGTGTTTTAATGGAGAAAGAGACAATCAATGGAGATGGGAAACAAACAAACGTTTTTCCGAAATCCAACCGAATTAAAGAACCTCTCCGAAAAATATTGGATGAAAGTATTTTTCATGGTGCCAGTGTAGAATCTGACAATTCAAGTTTAAAAAGAAGGTTTCTGTTAAAGGTTGGAGAAAGTAAACTTCCCTTTATGACATGGAGCGCCGGACAAAAAGAGTTTATGCCCCTTCTGCTTTCACTCTACTATCTGATGCCATCCTCTAAAGTAAATCTGAGAAATGATATTAAAGCGGTTATCATAGAAGAGCCCGAAATGGGATTGCACCCAAAGGCCATTCAAGCCTTAATGGTAGTTTTTCTTGAACTGATTGCCAGAGGCTACAAAATAATCATCTCGACCCATTCCCCCGTATTATTGGAGCTGCTTTGGGCAATGAATTATATTAAGAAATTCAATGGTACTCCAGCTGATCTATTTGAATTGTTCTCACTTGAAAAAAATGCTTCAATGAGCACCACTTTTAAAACGATAATTAGCAATAAAACTTTTGCAACCTACTTTTTTGAACAGAATGTTAATGGTGTTTCAATTAAAGATATTTCATCACTTGATGCCGGGAGCGATGATAAAGCAATCTCTAATTGGGGAGGGTTGACAGATTTTTCATCAAAAGCAGGTGATGTTGTTTCCAAACTTGTTGCAAATGAGTAGTAAACAAAAAACGAAGAAGAAAACATTCAGGCAAGCAGTTGAATCTACTCCTGAAGTTCGAATGTGTTTTCAGGAAGGAAAACTAGCCATTTTAAACAAGGAACGGAACAAGGTTGAATTAACCGATTCACGCAAATGTGGAGGAAGTTTATTTATCGACCAATGCCTGATCGACCAAGGTATGTATCCGCAAGATAATCGTTGGGATTATGCTGTTGATTATAGTGGTGAAGTATTCTTTATTGAGGTGCATACAGCAAGTACAGGTGAAGTAAGTACAGTTTTAAGTAAGTTGACTTGGTTAAAAGATTGGCTTATCCATAAAGCACCTGAAATAAATAGTCTGAGAGCTAAAACCAAAACTCCATTTTACTGGGTGCAATCGAATGGCTACCATATACTTTCAAATTCATCGCAGGAACGGCTTGTTATTCAGAAAGGGCTGAAACCAATATCTAAACTTGTATTAAAATAGAATAATGAGCAACAACACCTCTTCAATAGTCTCCAAAGTATGGTCATTCTGTAACCCCCTGCGCGATGTGGGTGTGGGTTACGGCGATTATCTGGAGCAACTGACCTATCTGCTGTTTTTAAAAATGGCAGACGAATACAGCAAACCGCCCTATAACAGGCAATTGAATATTCCCAAAGAATACAACTGGGAAAGCCTCACAGGTGTCAAGGGTGCTGCCCTCGAAGTGCATTATGTGACCGTACTTCGCGAGTTGAGCACACAGAAAGGAATTTTGGGCCAGATTTTTACAAAGAGCCAGAACAAGATCCAGGACCCTGCCATGCTTGCAAAGATCATCGACATGATCGACAGTGAACAATGGCTCGTGATGGGTGCCGATGTGAAAGGCGATATTTATGAGAAACTGCTGGAACAGAATGCCCAGGATGTCAAAAGTGGTGCAGGACAATATTTCACCCCAAGGCCATTGATCAGGGCAATGGTGGAATGTATTCAGCCCCAACCCATGAAAACAATTGCAGACCCTGCCTGTGGTACAGGAGGGTTCTTTTTGGCAGTGTATGATTATCTGGTGGCAAACAACAAACTGGATAAAGACCAAAACAAGTTTATCAAGCTTCAAACCTTTTATGGTAATGAGATTGTGGCAGGAACAAGAAGGCTGGCATTAATGAACATGTTCCTTCACAACATCGGCGATATCGACAGTGACAATTTTATTTCACCTGCCGATGCCTTGATAGCTGCTTCCCCAATCACCTATGATTATGTGTTGGCCAATCCGCCATTTGGCAAAAAAAGCAGTCAGACATTTACCAACGATGAAGGTGAACAGGAAAAGGATGATTTAACCTACAACCGTCAGGATTTTTGGGCAACCACCAGCAACAAGCAATTGAATTTTGTACAACATATCCGGTCAATGCTCAAAACAACAGGATTGGCAGCAGTTGTAGTACCTGATAATGTGTTGTTTGAGGGTGGGGCAGGTGAAACAGTAAGAAAGAAATTGTTGGAAACAACAGACCTGCATACGATACTAAGGTTGCCAACAGGAATTTTCTATGCTCAGGGAGTTAAAGCCAATGTAATCTTCTTCGACAACAAACCTGCAAGCAAAGACCCCTGGACAAAAGAAGTCTGGGTTTATGATTACCGAACAAATGTCCATCACACATTAAAGAAGAACCCGTTAAAGCTGGATGACCTGAGGGATTTTATCACGTGCTACAATCCATCAAACAGATTTAAAAGAAAGGAGACCTGGGCGCCCTTCCGCACCCTGAGCGAAGTCGAAGGGCGCGAAAGTGAAGAAGGAAGATGGAGAAAGTTCAGCTATGAGGAGATCATTGCCAGGGACAAAACCAGTCTGGACATTACCTGGTTAAAGGACAAATCATTGGCTGATCTGGATAATTTACCTGATCCTGAAACAATTGCAGAAGACATCATTGAAAATCTGGAAGCTGGGTTGGAGAGTTTCAGGGAGATCATGATTAAATTGAATATGAAATAATTATACAGCTATTTTTAATTTTGACCCGGTGCTGGTTCCATCCATGTAAGCAATATCGAATGGGGAAGTTTGAGGTTGCAAATTGAAACCTCAAAGGGGGAACTTGAAAGCAAGTACGATACCCATTCAGGGACGTTTACGGATGCAATCAGATATTTATTGGATAAGGCCAAAATAGACACAAACTATAAACAGCGCAACCGGATCGGGTATAAACCAGATTGACAATTGTTTTACATCAAATAGAATTTAATCCATGAAAAACAACAGTGAAATACTTATCTATCAAAATCTGGATGGCAATATTAAGGTTGACGTAACAATTGAAGATGAAACGGTCTGGTTAAGTCAATCTCAAATGGCTGAATTGTTTGGAAAAGGGCGTACTACAATCACCGAACACATTAAAAACATATTTGAAGAAGGTGAATTAGACGAAAATGTGGTATGTCGGGATTTCCGACATACCACGCAGCACGGTGCAATTGAGGGTAAAACACAAGAAGCTACAGTAAAACATTACAATCTTGATGTGATCATTTCGGTTGGTTACCGCGTAAAATCGTTACAAGGTACTCAGTTCCGCATATGGGCTACACAACGGTTAAGGGAGCACATCATCAAAGGATTTACCTTAAATGACGAACGTTTCAAGTCGGGCAGTTCGATGAATTACTTCCGTGAACTTCTGGAACGGATACGGGAAATCAGGATTTCCGAGAAAGTTTTTTATCAACAGGTCAAAGACATATATACCACAAGTATCGACTACGACCCATCCTTAGAAATGACCCAACAATTCTTCAAAGTTGTGCAGAACAAATTTCTATGGGCAATCAGTGGACAAACAGCGGCAGAACTGATCTATTATCGTGCCAACTCTCAAAGCCCTCAGATGGGTCTGACATCTACAAAGGTGCACGAACGATTAAGGAAAACCGATATTGAAGTGGCCAAGAACTATCTTACTGAACAAGAGGTTTCTGCACTAAAATTACTTGTTGAACAATACCTTGCATTTGCCGAATCACAAGCATTGGCGCACAAACCAATGTATATGAAAGATTGGATCGAAAAGCTGGGCATGATCCTGACAATGAATGAGAGAAACATCCTTACCCATGCCGGAAAGATAACCCATGAAATCGCAATGAAGAAAGCCGAAGATGAGTATGAAAAGTACATAGCCCAAACTAAACTGGATGAAAAGAATCAAAGTTTAAAGGAATTGGACGAGGACCTTAAACGTGTAAAACGAATAGCAAAAGGCAAATAAATCTCTATTTCCTAATTTATCCAGTTCCCTTTCGATTCGGTGAACCAGATAGAACGGCAGGTTGATTAGTGTGAATTCGGTCCCGGCGATTGTTCTTGCCTTCTCGACCGAATAGGGACCTTGCCAGACCCATTCGGTAAATTATTAAAATGTAGAAAAGTCAGGGTAATTTAAAGCAAACCACATAATCTGTTGTTATTCAATTCATTGAATAACAACAGAAGGTGCAGATAATTTACACGCATCATTTGCCCGTTTTAGTTCGTTTTCCTCTCCAACTCCTTCAACGTGTCGAGCTTCTTCTTTTGCAGGAAGCTTTGTATATCGCCGATGTGCTCCTTGATCTGTTTGTTGCCAAATTCATAAACCTTGGAAACCAAACCCGAAAGGAAATCGCGGTCGTGGGAGACAAGGATCAAAGTGCCGTCGAAATCCTGGAGGGCACTCTTGAGGATATCTTTGGTCTTCATATCCAGATGGTTGGTCGGCTCATCGAGGATCAGGAGGTTCACAGGTTCGAGAAGCAATTTGATCATCGCGAGCCTGGTCCGTTCACCGCCCGAAAGAACTTTCACTTTTTTTGTCATGTTGTCGCCCCCAAACATAAACGCACCCAGAATGTCACGTATTTTTGTGCGGATATCCCCTTTGGCCACATCGTCAATGGTCTGAAATACAGTCACATCTTCATCCAACAACGAAGCCTGGTTCTGTGCAAAATAGCCGATCATTGTGTTGTGGCCCAGCGAAAGCTTCCCATCGTATTCGATTTCGCCCATCAATCCTTTCACAAGCGTTGACTTTCCTTCTCCATTTTTGCCGACAAAGGCAACCCTCTCGCCACGTTGGATGGTCAACGAAACATTTGAAAAGACAAGGTGGTTGCCATAACTTTTGGTCATGCTTTCAAGAATGACAGGATAGTTACCCGAACGTGGGGATGGTGGAAATTTTAATCGTAAGGCCGAATTGTCCTCTTCGTCGATTTCGACCAGCGTGAGCTTTTCAAGCATTTTGACACGCGATTGCACCTGGTTGGTTTTGGAATAGGTCCCCTTGAACCGTTCAATAAAATCCATGTTGTCAGCAATCATCTTCTGCTGCTCGTCAAACTGCTTCATCTGCTGTTCGCGCCGTTCCTGCCTAAGGGTCAGGTATTGTGAATAATTGACCTTGTAATCGTAGATCCGTCCCATGGTTACTTCGATGGTACGGGTGGTAATGTTATCAACAAAGGCGCGGTCGTGCGAAATCAGGATTACTGCCTTTGCACTGTTGATCAGAAAATCTTCGAGCCATTGGATCGATTCGATGTCCATATGGTTGGTTGGCTCATCCAATAAGATCAGGTCGGGCTTCTGGAGCAGGATTTTTGCCAGTTCGATCCGCATCCGCCACCCACCACTGAATTCACTGGTTGGTCTTGTGAAATCCTCGCGTTTGAAACCAAGGCCGATCAGGATTTTCTCCACTTCTGCATCATAATTGATATCTTCGATGGCATAGAACTTCTCGCTCAAGGTTGAAACCTGCTCGATTAAGGCATAATAACTTTCTGATTCATAATCTGTCCTGGTGGCCATCTCAAGGTTCAAGGCTTCGATCTCACGCTCCATTTCAAAGATTTTGGCGAATGCCTGAGCTGCCTCTTCAAAAACGGTGCGGTTGTCCTCTGTCATCAGGTGCTGTGGCAGATAAGCGATGACCGCATCTTTTGGGGCAGAAATCTTGCCCGATGAAGTGCTACGCACACCAGCAATGATTTTTAACAAGGTCGATTTTCCTGCACCATTCTTCCCCATAAGGGCGATCCGGTCCTTATCGTTGATTACAAACGAGATATCTTTAAAAAGGGTTGTTCCGCCAAACTCCACGGTAAGTCCGTCAACTGAGATCATATCAGATTTTTAATGAGCCGCAAAGATACAATTTTACCAATTTGATTTTGTGTTGCAAACTAAGCTTGTTTTTTAATGAAATACCCTACCTTGTAACGTTTAAAAATATTTGGGAATCAAACTTTAGAATATTGTTTATGAGAATGTTATCTAAAATAAATTTCAGCCAGGCATTGCTTCCGGCTTTGTTGATCGGGTTTTTTCTGACCTCATGCAGCGTCAGCAAAAAATATACAAAGGAGGCAACTGAAAAATGGGAGAAGGAAATTGCCCAATTTGAGAAGCAGGACAAGACAGAAAAAGACCCCGATAATGCGATCCTTTTTACAGGCTCATCGAGCATCCGATTGTGGACAACTTTAAAAGAAGATGTTGCTCCTTATCCGGTTGTCAGGAGGGGTTTTGGTGGGTCCAAGTTCTCCGATCTGGCAGTATATACAAAAAGGATCGTTTATCCTCACCAGTTCAGGGCATTGGTTATTTTTGAAGCCAACGACATCACGGGGAGCAAGACCGACAAAACACCCGCGGAGGTGGTGAAACTGTTTAAGGACATTGTCCACCAGGTCAGGGCCAAATATCCCGAAAAACCGATCTTTTTGTTCGAGATCACGCCGACAAAAAGCAGGTGGGCGGTATGGCCAACAGTTAAGCAGACCAACCTTCTTCTGAAAGAGGCTTGCGCCAAAATGCACAACACCTATTTCATCGAAACAGCCGCTTCCTACCTGAATAAAGACGGAGAGCCACGTACAGAATTGTTTATCAAAGATTTGCTGCATCAAAACCACGATGGTTACATAATCTGGGGCGATCTGGTCAGGAAGAAACTGGATGAAGTTTTGCCAAAGGTTAGCAAAAATTAAAATATAATTGTCAATTTTCACCCCAAACGCCTAAAGGGGCTTAGCTTCTGAATATTGATTTTCAAATAAATACAGAATATCAACTTCAAGTAAATCTGGGGTTTAAATTCAGAACAATTTAATGTTCATCTTCTCTTATCAAAATAAAAAACGAATAAATTACATTTGCGATAAAAATATTAGTCTATGAATACATGGTTTGAATGTACAGCGAAATACATCAAGATGGATGAAAATGGCCACGAAAAGAAGGCCAGTGAAACGTACTTGCTTGATGCGATTTCATTTACCGAAGCTGAAAGTCGTATTTTCAAGGAATTGCAGACAATGGTCAGCGCAGAGTTTACGGTGAGCAAAATTGCAAAAACCCGTATCACCGAAATCATCCCTTCCGATACTGGCGACCGCTGGTACAAAGCGAAGGTCACCTTCATCACAGTTGACGAGGAAAGCGGCAAGGAGAAAAGGACTTCCCAGATGGTGCTTGTTTTTTCGAATGATATCAAAGAGGCTTACGATCAGATCATTCAGGCCATGCACGGGATGATGGCCGATTTCGTGATCAGTGGGATCAACGAAAGCACCATCCTAGATGTCTTCCCCTACTTCTCTGAGAAAAACGACCTTCCTGTCAGTAAAAACCCGGTCGAATCGTTCCTTGCATCCAAAGAATATTTTGATGAGACACCCTTTGAAGAAGATCAGGAAGGGATTATAGAAGAAGATTTTAACGATGACCTGGATCCGATTGAGGAGGAGTAACTGGCGGCAGGCTGCTGGCTACTGGCTGCTGGCAGGCTTCAAATGATGTAATTCAAATAGACCGGATAATCGGGTTCAAACGAGAGGCTGAAATGCAATATTGGTTGTATTTATCGGATTCTCGAATAGGAGGATAAATAACTTCGGAACTTGCCAGCCGCCAGTTGCCAGTAGCCAGATGCAAAAAAAGGTTTCTAAAAATAAAGCTGACACTAAACCTTTTTATATTATCGTCTGTTATCTAGGCATATTATATTGACCATTTAAAAGTTTTATTTATATTATTAAAAAATTGTTTTATGAGTACATTAGTTGGAAAAAAAGCCCCTGTTTTTAAGGCAAATGCAGTAATCAATGGAAACGACATCGTTGAGAACTATTCCCTCGATCAGTTTATCGGATCCAAATATGTAGTATTTTTCTTCTACCCCCTTGATTTTACATTTGTTTGTCCTACTGAACTTCTTGCTTTTCAGGCGAAACTGGCTGAATTTGAAAAACGCAACACCGCTGTTGTAGGTTGCTCTGTTGATTCACAATTCTCACATTGGGCATGGTTGAATACAGAGAAGAACCAGGGTGGCATCAAAGGCGTAACTTATCCAATCGTTGCCGATTTATCGAAGACAATTGCTGAAAATTATGGTGTACTTGCAGGCGAATACGATATCGACGAAGAAGGCAAATCGATCTTTGTAGGCGGGCCTGTTGCTTACCGTGGCCTTTTCCTGATCGATAAAAATGGTGTTGTGCGTCATCAGCTTGTAAATGACCTTCCCCTTGGCCGTAGTATTGACGAAGCGCTTCGCATGGTCGATGCATTGGCACATTTTGAAGAGTATGGCGAAGTCTGTCCTGCAAACTGGTCCGAAGGCAAGGATGCAATGACCGCCAGTGCCAATGGCGTTGCCGATTATCTTTCAAAACACTAAGAATTTAGAATCAATAAACATTTAAAATTAATAAAAATGAAAATCAATCGTTACGAAGATATTTCACAAATCGAACGCGAAGCAAAACGCGATTACATCGACCGTCATTCAGCTTTTGTACATTGCGAAGCCACTGCAACAAAGGGCGAGAAATTCAAAGTCAAAGTTAAAGTAGGTGATGAGTACAAGCATCCCGATGATTTTGACCATTACATCAGCTGGGTCCAATTGTGGAACGGTGAGACAATGTTGGCTCAGGCTTCCTTTCTCCCCGGAGTTCAGGGTGGCGTACCAGGCCAGTTGGAGGTTGACTTTTATGTTGTTGTTTCAAAATCGTTGAAACTTACAGCACACGCTTATTGCACCAAACATGGTTTGTGGCAAAGTGAGGAGAAAGTTGTTGAAGTTAGCGAGTAAGTAAATTCGTTAAAAATAGATACCGGATTCTTACATCTGAGCCTATAATGGGTCAATTTTCGAATAGATCGTTCACAAAGTTTAGAGTCCGGGAATAATTAGTTCATTTTATCCTTGTTTATAATAAGTTTAACTAAAATTAACCTTGTTTAGTCGATATTTAAGGAGAAAAATGAGCTAACTTTGTCCCATTGCTGAAGAGCAGGTTTTTTCATAGGATTTAGGTTAGTTAGGTTAGGTTAGGAGAGGGCATCGCTAGGTGCCCTCTTTCTACATTTATGCCTTGCTCATTCCAAAGTCCAAGGCTTTACTACCCGGTCCAATGTTCTTTCACCCTGAATATAAGATAGGAAAATGCCGTAATTTGTGATTGGAATCCCAGTCGCATTGAGATTGCGAAGGCGGGCAGCCATTTGCTGATTCGAAATCATACATCCGCCACAATGGACCACCAGTTTATAATTCAGGATTTCTGAACCATTGAACAATTCGCGTCCAAAAGCATGGTCCACAATGACTCCTGGGCGCAACTTTTTCAGATGGTTTGGAATTTGAACAGTCCCGATATCTTCGGCGATCCTTGAGTGGTTACAGGCTTCTGCAATCAGAATATGGTCACCTGCTACAAGGGAATTGATAACCCTGACCCCATCAACAAACTCCTTCAACCGTCCCCGGCTCATGTAATTGATCATCATAATCGAAAATGTTGTCAGGGCCAAATCAAGAGAAACCCAGTCTTTCATGATATCCATAGCTTGTGAATCAGTAATGACAGCTTTTGGTTTTCGTATGAAACTTCCAATAAAGTTATTCCATCTTTCCCGTTCGGCAGGATCTCCCGACCTTGCTTTCGTTAGGTTCATCCTGTACGAAACGGGGAAAGCCCAATTTCTGGTAATGTATTCTTCGGCCATTGCCTGAGGACGAAGGTATCTCCCCGGCGGAGTCTCTTCGTCCATTGGGATATTCAGAATATAGAATTCCCCTTCTTCAACAAATGGCAATAATGGTGCTTTAAAGTTTCTGGGAATATAATAATCGATGATTGTAAGTAGCAAATTTTGCCTAAATTCATGATCTACTGCACTTAGTATAATCATTGGGAAAGCCGGTAAACTGGATACCAAAGTTTTAATATCATCAATCAGACTTATATCGTATGGACGGAAAAGATTATAGACAATGATCAGTTGTTTCCCCAATTCCATTGTTTCGTTGATGATCTGATTCTCGGTTTCAAATTCATGGGTTGAAGGATCGATCACCAACAATACCAGGTCACATTCTTTCAAGGTATTAAGGCTCTTCCCCCTTTTTTTTTCACCAAGCCCACCTTGCTCGTCAAAACCAGCCGTATCAATCAGTTTCACAGGCCCCAGACCATGAATTTCTGCCAGTGTAATTTTTGTGTCGGCTGTTGTACCGGGCGTCGGATCGACAATCGAAGTCTCCTGTTGTGTTATCAGGTTCATCAGCGAGCTCTTCCCTGAATTCATTTTTCCAAAAATCCCAATGATATCGCGTTCTGTCATAATAGGTTTACTTTTACTGATTTCCAATCGAAAAGGAAAGGTTAAAAATAAGGTTTTTCTTATTAGTTTTGCAACTTAAAATCTCTGTTATGGAAAGAATTGCAATTTTTCCGGGTTCCTTCGATCCTTTTACCCTTGGTCATGAATCAATCGTTAAACGGGCTTTGCCACTGTTCGACCAGATTATCATTATGATAGGTTATAATTCGAATAAAAAGCCCTATTACCCTCTTGCCAAAAGAAAAGAGTGGATCAAGCGCGTGTTTGAAAACGAACCTAAAATTAAGGTAGGGAAATTTGACGGACTGACCGTTGACTATTGCAAAAGGGTGCATGCCCAATACATATTGCGTGGATTAAGGACTGCCTCGGATTTTGAATATGAAAGGGCTATCGGACAGATCAATAAGCAAATGTACACTGATATAGAGACTGTTTTTTTATTGACCACTCCCGAAACGACAGCAATCTCCTCCACCATAGTTAGGGATATCCTTCGGCACAGAGGCGATGCAAGCCTTTTCCTCCCGGCTTGCCTTAATATTTCTGAATTCTACGAAGATTAAAAAAGGGTTTCTGGACTATTCTATGCGCAACTTTCTATATATCTGTATATTAATTATTTCATTCCTCTATACCAATCTGTTACAAGCCCAGGAAACAGTAATCGCAGGTAAAGCAACTGATTACTGCGGTAAGGAAATTTCTTTCTACACCATTCCTGATCCCTTACTTTCCCAAAGGTTAATACTCGGAACAACCAAAGTCGCAGCGGATGGAAACTTCATGCTGCGATTGCCTGTTAATCAGATTATTGAAATATATTCCGATCTGGAAAAATACTGTGCAACAATGGTTGTCGAGCCTGGGAAAAAATATACAGTCGTATTGCCCCCTTTTTCGCTCCGTACGTTGGATGAGGCAAAAAGTGCCTTTTTCAAACCCGCACCCTATTGGTTAGGGTTGCCTGAAACAGGAAAAAGTGACCTGAATTTTTTGGTTCGCTCATTCATAACCGATTATAACGCTGAAACAGTAAAAAGCACTGCCCAGATCTATCAAATGGGATCAAAAGAAACAGTTGGTCAGATTATTGAACGTTTAGAAAAAAAATATCCTGACAGTTCGGATGGTTATGTCCATATATTAAAACAATACGCATATGCTGAATTGGAATATGCTGTTAATCAAACTATTCCAGAGGTTGTAATCCAAAAATATTTTGCTAAAAATCCCATACGTTTGCAGCACCCTTCCTATCAGAAAGCATTCAATCTTATTTTTACCGATTATCTACGTAAACTTTCGCAGGATTCAAGATATCAGAAATTGGTTAATATTACAAATTCAGGAGATTATAAAAGTCTTGTTGCTTTTTTTGAAAACAGGGGGTACCTAAAAGAGTTTGCCGAACTGGTCGTCTTAAAAGGTTTGGATGATGGTTATTATTCGGGGAAGTTCAGAAAAGAGGGGATCATCAAAGCATTTGAAACGGCACAAACAACATCCTCCACACCCAAACTAAACGTTTTTGCAAAACAGATCGAAGCCAAGCTTTCAATTATGTCGGTGGGAAGTGTGGCTCCAATTTTCAAACTGTCAAACACAAAAAATGAACAGGTTTCTTTCGATAAATTCAAGGGAAAGTTCATCTATCTTTCATTTGTCAATAGCAGGAGTTCGGATTCACGGACAGAACTCGACTCCCTTGTTTCTATAGAGAAAGAGCTCAGGCAGGTTTTGAGCATTGTATCGATTGCCACTGATGATGATTTCAACCGTGCTGTTCAATTGTGGAAGAGTAAGGGCTATACATGGGAATTGCTGGACGGATCGAAGCAAAAACAGCTGATCATGGATTATAATGCGGCAGTATCACCCTCGTTTTACCTGATTGCGCCTGACCGGAAGTTGATCCTTTCTCCTGCATTGGCACCATCGCACGGGTTTGAACCCATGTTTATAAAATTATTCAGGGATTACAATTTTAAACTTCAACGAAAACCGCCAAAAGAACCGATTAAGTTTTAAAATCCACCTTTTTTGTGAATCAATCTTACTATTTTTGAGCCATTAATTAAGTAAATGCGAAAGGAAAAACTGTTACTTACTGTGCTGTTATTTTTCGGGTTTCTATTTGACACTTTTTCGGCAGTGGCAATTGGAAATCAGGGGAATAGCTATCTTAATACAGATACAAGTATCGTAAACAACCTAAACAAACAATGCTGGTCCCTTCGCCGCACTGATCCATCAAAAGCCATTTCAATAGGAAAAGAATCGTTGGCATTGGCGCAAAAGATTGGTTACAATCAGGGGGAAGCCCAAGCCTTGAATTTCCTGGGCAATTGTTATGTACGGCTTGAGGATCACCGGACAGCTTCATCCTTTTTTTTTAGGGCCTTGGCTTTCAGCGACAGCTTAAACATCAATCTTGAAAAGGGATATGCCCTAAACAACATTGCAGGTGCCATGATCCGGCAGCAGGACTATAGGCAGGCTTTAAACTATGCCGATCAAGCACTAAAACTTCAACTTCAGAACAAGGACAAAAAAGGGATCGCCTATGCCTGGATGCAGGTAAGCGATACTTATTATTTTCTCCATCAATATGATTCACTGATGATTGCAGCCAATAAAGCGCAAACGATATTTAAAGAGATTGGGATGTTGGAACATACAATGGTGGCGTTAAAAAATATAGGGCGTGGTTGGCAAGGAAAAGGGGAAAATGAGAAGGCCATAGCTTGTTTTATGGAAATTATCAACTCGCCTGTAAGTCCAAGGGAGACGATCAATGATGTCTATTTAGATCTGATTAAGGTATATATTCAGTTAAAACAACCCGACAATGCAATTAGCTGGAGCAACAAATGGCTAAGTGAAAAGGGTGTCAATGAACAGGTATTAAGTTATTTAGCTTTTAGTTATGCGATGAAGGAGAATTGGATTGAGGCCTATCGGAATATAGAACTCAGTAGATTGGTAAAAGACAGTATCTTGAAACAAGAACAGTTCAGGCAGATCAAGAACCTTCAGATCCTTTATGAGACTCAGGTAACAAAGAAAGAAAATGAAGACCTGAAGGAACGGATCAGCATGAAAGACCAGCTCATGAATGCTTTCATTGTAATCATCATTCTTGTTGTTCTGCTTGTCTTCATCCTTCTCAGCAAGCGGAAACAGCAAGTCCATCTTTTGCAGATGGTGAACCAAAAGAACGAGGAGATCAGTTCGCAACGCGACCATCTCGATGAATTGAACCAGACCAAGAACAAATTGTTTTCGATCATCGCCCATGACCTTCGTGGTCCAATCGGGAATATTTCTGTCTTGCTGGAACTTCTTACGGAAAACGGGAGCGACTTCACCAAAGAGGAACTTCATGAAAATCTGATTTTGCTCAGCGATTCTTCAAAAGCAACGTTTAAGTTGTTGGAGAATCTGTTAACCTGGGCTCTTGCGCAACGGGGTGAGCTCATTTTTGATCCAAAGCCCAACGACCTTTTCCAACTTGTTCAATTAAGTATCGACCTTTTTGCCACAAATGCACAAAATAAGAAAATCCATATTTTGAACCAGTTGGATCACGATTTTGTTTTTGAATTCGATTATGATATGATCAACACTGTAATCCGCAACCTCATTAACAATGCCATCAAATTCACGGAGGAAAATGGGCAGGTTATTGTTTCGGGTACGAAAATCAACAATCAGGTTGAGATCAGTATTCAGGATACAGGCATTGGGATGGACGACAAAACGAAAAGGTCTCTGTTTGGTGCCGACCTGAAGCAAAACAGGAAAGATGGGACAATCGGTGAAAAAGGAACAGGTTTGGGATTGATCCTTTGCAAAGAATTTATTATAAAGCACAATGGCCGCATTTGGGTAGAAAGTGAAATTGGAAAAGGGAGTATCTTTAAATTTTCACTTCCACTTATTTAGGATTGATTGTGGTCAGCTTTTTTTTTGCTGCATTTTTAATCCAGAACAGTTAAAACTAAAAAATCAGATCACCTCCGTTTGAACATATGTCTGTGAGAACAACCTACTAATGATCCGGGTAAAAGCCCATGGGAAATAAATTCCTAACGTTATCACCGTCAGCAGGATCTGCCCCCAAATAAAGCGGAAAACTTCAACCTGGTCGCCTTCGTACCCTAGGGAAACCTGATGTCCATCTATTGCATTGCTTTTGGTATGGGCTGTAAAAAAACGGTAAAGCCGGATAAAAGCCATAGGTAAATAGAAGCCTGCCGTTATCACCACCATGACGAGTTCGATCACAATTTTTGCCGTTACCGGGAAATAAGGGGAATCCCATAAAATGATGTTTTCTCCCAGAAAGGTATTACTGACCATCATCAGCCATTGAAAGATAAATACAAAAATGACAGCCATCACAAGTTCAATCGCAATTTTCCACATGGCGGCAAAAAAACCTACATCCAGCCTGATCAGGTAATCTTTGTAGCTTATGTTCACCATCCATTTGAATATTAAATAGATAAGTGTAACAAGGATAGACAGGACAATCAATTGATAGATCCAAAGATTAATTTCGGAATTTAAAATGCTGAACAGAACGATCCCTACTATCAGGAAAGGGATAAGAATTGTCAGAGTAAAGATCAGAAATAATTGGCTACCCTCCCCATTAAATTCAAATTTCTGGGAATGCCAGGACATTCCATGAATAAAAAAACGGTGGATATTTTTGATTAACCAGGGTATATAAATGCCCAAAGTCAAAACAGAAAAGAATAATCCAGTAATAATAATTCCAATATACTCCCCTGTCTTATAATCATACCTCAACTTTTCGCCCCTCAACTCTATTCCCCTGATAACCAATTTGGAGAATGATAAAATGAAGATGAAATTCATCAAAAGGAGGATGGAGAGATAAAGAAAAAACATTTTTGAAGTTCCCTCTGCAGGAACCTCGGTAGCAGTCAATTCGGAGAACTCTTCCACCATAAGATAGAATGGTACGATAAAAAATAATATGAAGAAGATCCAAATCGGAAGGATCCGGATCCCGTCTAATTTGAATTTTAAATAATTTTTTGAACCCATGTCACGCTTTATGTTGAATCAAATCATTAAGACTACACTGAATAAAACAGGAAATTATAAGAATTTATAACCTAATAGTCTAATAATCTGATAATTAATCAAATATGCTTTTCGGGATAAAATTACAAAGTTCTGAATACAACAAAAAGGATTAACTGTTTTTCGTGCTTAAAATGTTGTTTTTGAGGTCAGATTTAACATTCAGGAAATTTGGGGCTGGCGGCTGGCTACTGGTCACTGGCAATTGGCGGCTGGCTTCTGGCGGCTAGCTTCCTGCAACTGGCGACTGGCAATTGGCGGATGACTACTGGCAGTTGGCTACTGGCGATTGGCTGCTGGCTAAAGAGAGTATTATTCAATTAAAAATGAAAATCTATCGCAATAGGTGGCTTAATATCGGAGGAGTTGTTTTATTGAAGGTCAAATTCAGGATATCATATAAGTTTTGAAGCCGCCAGCCGCCAGTTGCCAGCCGCCAACAGCTAAAAGAATCCTCAATTCTTCGTCAACAGTCCATCTTTCAGCAACAAAAGCAAGAAGAACAGGCCGATGATAAAGAATATTGCAATTGCCAGAACGGAATAGCGCATACTGCCTGTAATCACTTCAATGATCCCGAAACTGAACGTACCGGCAACCGTGGCCAATTTTTCCATCACATCATAGAAGCTGAAAAATGAGGTGTGATCGGTCGTTTCGGGAAGCATTTTCGAGTAGGTCGAACGGGCAAGCGATTGTGCGCCGCCCATCACAATCCCGATAAAAACAGCCGCGATGATAAATCCGGCAGCACCCTGAATGGTGTAGGCATACACGCAGATCACGATCCAAATAATCACTGAAATGATCAATGACTTTAAATTTCCGATTTTACCAGAAAGCCAGGCAAAAAGCCATGCCCCGAACATCCCGACCAATTGGATCACCAAAATTGTAGGGATCAAGACACTCTCCTTTAAGCCGAGTTCCTTCTCTCCAAATGTTGCTGCCATAAACATTGTGGTGAGCATACCCATCATCAAAAAGAAAAAGGCAATCAGATAGATACTTAGCCGGAAAGATTTCCTGACTTCGTTGAACACCATCCTCAATTCCCTGTATCCGTTGGTTAAAATATGCCCCTTGCCGGAGCGTTTTTGGAAAACATATTTGGGAAGATGGCTGAATGTGATACTAGAGAAACCGATCCACCAGAAAAACACAGTAACAAATGAGATCCGCGCCGGCATATCCGACGTCTTGTCGAAACCAAACAAGCCTGGTTGCATAATCATTAACAAATTGAACAACAAAAGGATAACACCACCCAGATAACCCATCGAATAGCCCCTGGCGCTGATCCTGTCCTGATCCTCAGGTTCGGCAATCACGGGAAGGAACGAGTTGTAAAATACGATACTCCCTCCATAACCCAAGGTTCCTAACGCAAAGGAGATCACCCCCAGTTCGATATGGTTGGCATCGAAAAAGAACAACATCCCGCAACCTGTTGCACCGATCAGCGTAAAAGCCCGCATAAAACCTTTGCGCCGCCCGGTATAATCTGCCATTGACGAGAAAAGTGGAGAACCCAATGCGACAATCAGATACGCCACAGCGATCGCCCAGGAATAAAGGGCTGTATTCACAACCTTCAGTCCAAAAAAGGAGACCATAAAATCGTTGCCGTGTCGGGTCACCGTATTGTAATAGATTGGGAAAATGGCAGAGGCAATCGTAAGCTGATAGACCGAATTCGACCAGTCGTACATCACCCAGGCATTCACCACTTTGGGATCGCCTTTTTTGATCTCCTGAACTTCCTTTCTTTTAACCGACATTGGCTTATTGTTTTAAGAAAGGTCAAAAATAGGAAATTTTACTACGATCCAAATTATTAAATCACTTATCTTTATACTCAAAATTGAAACGATGGCAAAGAAAAATACCGGAAAGGTTATCCAAATGTTGACCCCTGAAAATTATATCCGCACAAAATCGCGGACATTGCCAATTTATGATTGCTGGATCAATTCGGATTGGGAGGAGGCTAAAATGGCAAGTGTGCTGATCTCACGCAACCATACAAACGGCAATATTACCTATTGTTTCTATATTGTTGATTTATTGTGCCTTGGGGTCAAGTTCTCTCAGTTTGATTTTAATATCCCGATGTCGGAGTATTTGGAAAAGCTGGAAGAATTCAAGGAGGATGTTGAACTGGAGCCGGTCGATTATCCATTGGCGCACAACATTATCCATGCAGGCGTCGAATTTGCCGAAGTGTATGATTTCAAACCATATAAAGAGTTCACCTCCGTGACCCAGTACTTTCTTGACGAAGACAATGACGATATCGAATTGATGGAGATCGAATGTGGGGACGAGGATGGCCAGCCGGTTTACGTTTACAATAAACAGGTTGACTCGCCACGGGATATAAAAAGGGTAATAGCCCAACTTGAGCAGACTGCGGGCATTGGAAATTATTCGGTGGTCGATGAGGACGAATTGGAAGATGAGGATGATCCGGATGAAGATGAAGATGAGGAAGATATCGATGCACCTTTCGATATTTATGAAGATAAACCTTTTGAAGAGAAAAAGGAACTTTTCATCGGGTTTTATAAAACCCTTCAGATTCCATATGACCTTGATGAATTGGATCGGATTGTTGAACTTGTGGATTCGATATTCTGGGATATAACAGATGAAAAGATAGTTGGCAATTATGCTGATGAGTTACTTGATGACCATTCTATTCTTTCAAAGGAGGATTACTTTCCCAACGAACTTCTGGGCATTGGTCCTGAAGTTAAAGTTGACAGCAGCCTGAAGACGATCTTTAGTAAGGCTGTCCTGGATTTGACTTCGGACCCTGACAAAGCACGACAGGATATTTCGCTATTGCAGCAAAATTCGGTTGGTTTACCGGCAATTGCATTTTTGGAATTGATGTTGCTCAAAAAAGAAAATTTGCCGGAGTATTTTAAGAAATTGGAAGAATATGCGATGTTGTATCCCGAATATGCTATGATCAAAATGACCCGACTTATCGAAATTTATGCCTCTCGAAATGTTCCGGGGGAAATTAAGACCCTGTCTTTAAATTTGGATACCATTTTTCCGGGACGAGATCGCCTGAGTTTCGCTGAGAAATTCCTGTATTTGAGGCTGATCTCCTATATTGTGATCTACGATGGGAATTTGGATAAAATAGAGGCATTCTATAGCGTACTTGATGAACTGGACAACAATGAAAAACTTACCCATGCAGTGGAAAAGTTATTCTCGCTCGAAAGAATGGAGTATTTGACTAAATACTTTAATATCAGTTAATTAGTTGATATAGACCTTCAAGGTTTTGAAAACCTTGAAGGTCTTGTATATTTTGCATTTTCTTTCTAACAATAACTCCACCAATGAGAAACCTGATTGTTATACTTTTAATTTTCAATACCTTCACCCTCTTTTCACAGGTGAATCCCAACTATTTCACCATCAAGGTAGTTGACCAGGAAACGATGCGGGGGGTCCCGATGGTGGAGTTCAAAACAACGAACCAACTTCGTTATTACACCGACAGCAACGGCATTCTGGCACTTAACGAACCCAGCCTGATGGGATTGTGGGTGTCATTTTCAATGTTCAGCCATGGGTATGAATGTCCAACAGAACAAGTGACATTTAATTTAATTCCAGGCACTTGCACCGAAGTAAGGATCAGGAGGGTGAATATCGCGGAGCGGCTATACCGCATAACAGGTCAGGATATTTATGGCGAAAGTGTAAAAGTCGGGGCACCTGTACCTCTCAGGTACCAGGGATTGAATGGGAAAGTTTTTGGTCAGGATACGTTTATTGAAACACTTTACAAAGGGAAACTCTATTGGTTTTGGGGCGATACAATGGGACCCGCAAGTTTTAACGGACATGCCTCGGGGGCAACCTCCAAATTGCCTGGAAAAGGTGGGTTGGATCCCAATGTCGGGATCGATCTCGAATACTTCACAGACTCAAATGGCTTAAACAAGGGGATGTGCGACATGCCGGGCCCTGGTTTGATCTGGATCGATTGGTTGGCCAACCTTCCAGATGAAAATGGCATAGAGCGGCTTTATGCCAAATACACCCGGACTCAAACACTTGACAAAGCTTATGAACGTGGGATAGCCCTTTTTGACGATTTTTCCCAAAGTTTTAAATCGCAGGTCAGGATTGACAAATGGCTCGATAGGGTCCACTCATCGGGCCATCCTGTCCGCATCAGCTCTGGAGGGCTTGAGTATCTGTATATATTTGACCGATATGGACTTGAAAGGGTAAGGGCCGATGCGAATCAGATAATGGATCCCGATAAATATGAACATTACACCTGCCTGGCAACCGGGAGCAAATACACCGACATGAATCCCAAAGTTGAGCACGACCCAAACAATCAGGTCGTTTACAATTGGAAAACCGATGCCGACGCCCTGAGCATCGACCAGCAAAACAAATTGATCAACTCAGGCAAACTTTTGGCAACCGAGGGTTGGTTCAGACCATTCGATGCCGTCACCGGGAAAAGTGTCCCGCTAAACCCGTGTTCCGTTTTTTGGAACAACTTCCGTAAACATTGGGTCATGATCGCCTATGAGTTTTGTGGTGGGATCTGGTTTCTCGAATCGGATACCCCAACCGGACCATGGACATATGCCAGAAAGATCGTTTCGCACGACAAATACGATTTTTACAATCCTGGCCAGCACCCAATTTTCGATCAGGAATGTGGTCGAATCATCTATTTTGAAGGGACTTATACTTTGGGATTTTCGGGAACAAAAGAGGGAACACCATTGTACGATTACAATCAGATGATGTACCGGCTGACTTTGGACGACGAAAGGCTTTCGCTTCCGGCACCGGTCTATTTAACTGAAATTCAGAGAAGTGGTTCAAAATATATGAAGTTTGGCGATATTGATTCATTGAAAATAGGAACGGATATCAGGAGTATCCCTTTCTATGCCTTGCCAGCTTCAAATCCGACCGAAGAGTCGATACCGGTTTACTCAATTCCAACAATTCAGGGTCAGGTTCTTACGATTTCCGCACCTTCAGGATCAAATACCAAACCACTTTTTTTCGCCCTTCCAGTTGTTCCCAAACCGTTCAAACCTAAAGATCCGGTATCAGGCACCTGGAAATGCACTGCCATCATGAAAGATACGGTAAAAGTTGATTTTGAAGTGTTGCTCTTTAAGGAGGGGAACAACATATCGGGACCCAATGTGGTCGATGCCCATTATGAGGATGATACTTTGACCTTTACTGCCGAGATTGAGGATTATATGCTGACCGGGAAACTGGTCAAAAATAAGTTGTCGGGCACCTATTGCAATGGCGACAAAAGTGAAAAAGGAAAATGGAGCGGTACGCGTCCGGTTGTGAAACAGGAGGTTTTATCCAATCCTTTGGTGACCTATCTTTATGAATATGTGAACAATACAAATGGCACCCATTTTTATTCGGTCGATCCCGAACTGACGGATAAATCGTTGACCCGGATGGAGCAGCCAATTTGCAAGGTTTGGAAAAATCCGTCGTCGGTGATCTCGCTGGATTATATGGCGAAACCGGTGCGGATTGTGAAATAGATGTATAATTAGACCTTCATGGTTTTCGAAAACCTTGAAGGTCTGCATTTTGTAATAAAACATGAAAGCAGATCAATTGTTAAACCAGATTCTTCCGATCCTTTATACTGTAAAGGAAAATGAAGAAAAACTACAGAAAATCCTTGATTTTTTGTTGGAAGAGATTTATGAAGAACCCGATGAAACAATCGTTATCCCAGAGAAATATGCCGAATTGGTCAAACAAACAGCCGAATCCATCGACTGTGGCCATGTTTGCTACATTAATCCGGATACCCTCGCCATGGAAGATATTCCTCAGGCAGTTTTAGACGAACGTCTAGTATATAATTTCTCCAGTGACGATGACAGCGACGATTTGAACCTTGAGCATGACAATTGGGAACGGTGTATCCGGGTCGATTTGCCAAAATCATCGGTATCTTTTGGGATTATGGAGGCATTTGTGCAGGAGGTTAATGATAAGGACCTCCAAAAGAAGTTGGTTTATGCGCTATCCAACAAGAAGCCTTTTGCTCATTTTAAAATATTGATCGACAACTCCGACTATCGAAAGAAATGGTTTGCCTTTAAACAGCAAAAACTGGAGGAATATGTATGGCAAGTGATTGAATCCGAATTGAAAGAATAATAAAACCTTCAAGGTTTTCGAAAACCTTGAAGGTTTCATAATCGATTATTTTTTACCGGCGTTAAACCGCTCTTCCTTTTTGTCAGCAATAAAGGCAACAACCCCTATCAATCCAAAAACAACTACGACTACAACCGGAAACCTAAGCCCTTCACCGCTTCCATACGAATGGAGTCCCGAAAGGTAGTAGTTTACACCAAGATAGGTCATCAGGACGGAGAGCAACCCAACAACGGCGGCCAGGTTAAAGGCAAACCAGCCACGGAATCCGGGGATCAGCCGCATATGTGTGATAAAGCTGTACAATAAAATGGTTACAAGCGACCAGGTTTCCTTTGGGTCCCATCCCCAATAACGGCCCCACGATTCGTTTGCCCAAATCCCGCCAAGAAAAGTCCCGATGGTCAGGAAATAGAGTCCAAGGATCATCGCCGCTTCATTGATGGTCGTCAACTGGTCGATTGTGATGCCGATCCTCTTGCGGTTATCGACATTTTGGAAGGCTGCCATGCTGATGTTGATCAGGCCAATGATCGCGCTCACCCCGATAAATCCATAGCTCCCGGTAATAATGGCAACGTGGATGGTCAGCCAATACGATTTGAGCACCGGCACCAGATTGGTGATCTCAGGGTTCAACCAGCTCATCTGCGCAACAAAAAGGGTCAATCCTGAAAGAATAGCCGCAGCGGCCAGTACCATGGGATTCCGTCGGGCAAAGATCAAGCCTGCCAGCATCCCTGCCCAGGCAATGTAGATCATTGACTCATAACCATCGCTCCATGGCATATGTCCTGAAACATAGCCTCTTACAATCAATCCTGAAGTATGTGCAAGAAAACCAATGAACAAGGCCAGAACAGTATAGTTCACTGCCTTCTGGTTCAGTTTTTTTCCGGTAAACAGCGAGTAAAAGAAAAATCCCAACAAGACAAACCCAAGCAGGATATACCATCCGGTCAGGTCTTTGAATATGTTGATGTGGTTATACAGGATTTCGAGTTTCTGTTTGTTCTTAGGCGGAATCAAGGCAGCCCCATAGTTTTGCTGGTAGCTGATGATCTGGGCAGTTGCCAAAAGTGCCCCTTCGGTATTGTCTGAATTTAAAGCAGTCAAAAAATTCGCATAAGCGTTACGAATGGTGATGGAATCGCGGCCAAAAGTTGCAGGAAGTTGTGAATGGGGTGAATACCATACCTGATCTGCCGGATTGGCTGATGGGAAGAACTTGAACTGCTCGCCCTGATAGACCTGATAAATCACATTGAGCCGCTCATCGACTTTGATCACATCGTTGTCGAAACGGCTCCGCTCGGCTGGTTTCTTGTTGTAGGCGGCCTGAACTTCGGTCCCCATCTTGTAACGTCCCTGCTGATCGAAGAAGTCGCTGAATGCTGCCGTACTGCTTGATACACCCAAAGCTGTTTGAAGCTGGTCGTCAGAGATAGCGATCATTGGCACCGACTGCCATTGTTGTGCCCTGACAGTCATCCCCAAAAGCACCTGTTCGGGAGTTTGTCCGAACATCCCTTCGGTACGCGATGCTTTCATGACCACCTCATAGGCAAGCGTACTGAATGGCTTGATCCTTCCATCGTGACCTTGCACCCACACTTTGGCGAACTCTTTTGCTATGACAGGCGAAACAGGTTGAGGTTCAGCAGCATATGTTGAAAAGCTTCCCAATAAAATAAAGGACACAACCATTGTAGTCCCCGCTGCGGCTTTTTTCATCAAACCGTAAAAGTGGCTCTTTGGATTGAAAATCGACAAGATGATCCCAAGAAAAAGGAGGAAATATCCTACATAGGTAAGGTAAGTCCCTGCCAAGTCCTGGTTTACCGAAAGGATCGTTCCCTGTTCATCCATATCGTACGACGATTGATAAAAACGGTATCCCCTGTGTTTCAATACATTGTTCATAAATATCTTGTGATCTTCATTGAGTCCCTGTTCGGTATCGATCAGCGTAACCAGACTCTCATACGATGAAGGGCTGTTTGAGCCCGGATACCTTTGGAGCACAAAATCGTTCAGCTTTAACGAGAAGGGAAGTTGTACCTCTACATCGTTGGAAACCATCTTGTTCGTAGTTTCCCCTTCGCGGATATGGACCACCCCTTCGCTCCCGAAATAACGTGTGACACCTGCCCCGATGATGATGAGGATAAATGCGAGGTGGAAAATGCCCATGGTCAACTTCTTGAACTGGTACATCTTGTACTTTGTGAAATTGTAAATCAGGTTGACCGAAAGGATCAGCATGATCAGTTCGAGCCACCACGAATTGTAAACCGCAGCGCGTGCCGTTTCGACACCATACGAGCTTTCGATGAACGTGGCAACACCAAGTGAAACAGCAAATACCAGCAAAAGAAAACCGGCAGTCGCAATTGAAAACAGATATTTTGTTAATTTCTCCATCTGAAAATTGTTTTAAACATACAGGTAGTCAGCCCGTATGGCAGGATTAAAAAGATATAATTCATTGCATTACAGCGAATTGTTGGGATAACCAATGCCATACCCAGCAGCCGGAAATGCAGCGTAAAGATAAAAACTCCCTTTAAACGACCATCCGACACTCCTATAAAAAATGAAGGGGGGTAAATGTTCACGGGAATTTTGCTCGGGGGGAGGAAAGTTGGGGGATTTCGGTGGCTGGCGGCTTGTAACTGGCGGCTGGCAATTGGCTGGTGGCTACTTGCGGCTGTCTTATGCTTCCTATTTTTTGGAAGCAAGGTTGCACCGGATGGATTGTATTTCTACCATAAAATTACGGATTGCACGAATTTAATAATGAATTGTACGAATTTTTAGCAGGGAAAGGAAGGGAAAGGACAAAAATGCCCGGTGAAAGCAGGGCATTTTAAGTAAATATGTTTTAACGTCTCAGCGCCAAATTGCGTTTGGGAGCAAAGAACCGTTTCTTTATCCAGAGTTAATTAGTGAATAAAAGTACGAAAAACTTTGGCTTCTGCATATCTGCCTAAATGACATTTAGCGTGTGTTTCCATTCGTTTTTAGTTGTAGTGGCAGCTGATTAGGTACAAGAAATAGAATTATAAGAAAATACTCTTTGCAGTTTCATGCGAAGTAAGGTAGGGCAAGGTAAATGAAAAAACTTAGAAACCATTTACAACCCACTTGTCCCAATTGTCTTGAACATATGGACTAACTATTACTTGTGGATTCTGTTCTTTATCGTTAATCATTACCGATCTTAGGCCAACCTCTGATGTTAAATATTCAGCGAGCTGCTTGTATGTTAGATTGCCCTTCGTTTCCTGAAGTTTCTTTAACAGAAAGTAGGTAAATATTCCATGATGTTTATACTTATAAGCGGATGATGATTGTTCACCGCTACTAGCTGTGAAGACAACCAAATTGCCAGTAAGTAATTCTTCTTTTGGTTTCACTTTAATACCCCTTACAGTAACTAATCCTTGATTCCTGGCACCACCGCTGAAACAAGCATCAATAAATACGGTAACTTTTTTGGTGGGAAATTCAGTAATCTTTGCATATAAATCTTTAAGATTGATAGCAAACTTCAAATCGGAACTTGAAACATCAACCGGAATAAGGTATGGCTCTTTTGTCACTTCATGAGGCAAACCATGTCCTGCATAGTAAAAAATCAGTTGTGCCTTACCATTCAAATTCTTTGCATAAAGGCTCAATTTTTCGATTGACCTATTCATTTCAACTGTTTTGGCGTTTGCCAGGTAGATAATATTCTCGTCAGGAACGCCGAGGACCGATTTAGTGTATTCTTTGAATACTTTAGCGTCATTTATTGCATAAGCAACATTAACTTCACTATTTAATGTAGGCTGAAAACTACTGTAATCTTCATTACCAATAATCAGGGCGAAAGTTTGGGAATTTGACTTAACAGCACTTGGAATGTTTTCATCCACATCGGAAATTATTTCATTTTCCTTTATTTTATCCTTACTTTGAAGTTTATCATTAGAACTTTCACTTATTGATAGGTTGTTTTCATCAGATTTTTGATGATTAACCTGATCTTGTATCATAAAAGTAAAGTTCAGAGAAGCTTTTTTCCCTTCATATGGTGGCTGAATGTATGATTCCTTCTCAGTATATCCTTCTGGGCGTGCAATTATTGTATGAGGATTTTTATCGATCATTACTGTACCCCGTTTTGCTTTTAACAACACTTTCCCATCAACAATGAATGTTGTATTTAAAATATTGGATGATAGAAATAACTCGATATTTGATTGGGAATTAAGCTTAGGATAATACTCTTTCTGACCAAATACATTATTGGTGAAAAACAACAAAATTATTAATGCTCTCATAGATTTTAAGTTGTGTTCAGCATTTATAAAGGGATTCCGTATTAACGGAATACCTTTATAATTTTGTATAAATTTGCTTAGTGACCGATATCCTGCTTTCCAACTACCATTTTTGCCGCTTCTCCCGTTAACGAATACGTATAAAAAACCAAGTAAGGCCCAAGTATCCAAGTTGTTGTCCAATCTGCAGATCCATTTATTAATATATCTGCGTCTGGATATGCACTCAGTGCTTTTCTTTCAGCTTTTTCATAATCCTTTTTCTTGAAACTAACCGGATTAAGAGATAAAAACTGAACTTTAGTTTTTTTAGCACTTGTAAGCCCCAAAGGTGTAACATTACTGTTTGGATAAACAAATTGTTTGTTTGTATATGTTCCTCCTATATTACTAACTGCACAACCAGTAAATAAAATTAGAGAAAAAAGCACTATTGTAATATATTTTGTAGTTTTCATAGTTTAATGGTTTAGATCTTGTTTTCCAATTACTTGTTTTGCTGATTCACCCTCAACAGTTAATCTCCCTAAATTAAAATACCCCAATATACAAATTACCCTCCAATTGAATCCAGCATTTAAAAGCATGTCAGCTTTTGGGTCCTGAGCTAAAGCTTTATTTATTACTTCACGCTCATCTTTACCTTTCACAACAGGAGGAATCAAAAATCCAAACTTTGCTATTTTAGCCTTTAATTGCTTATTGTTACTAACTACATTGGCATTTGGATAAGCAAAATGGGTGCTTGGCTTAACATAATAATAGCTAGTCATACAACTACTTAATGTAAATCCAAGTAAAACCACAAAAACTAAACTTAGTCTTTTAGCGGTTTTAGCTTTCGACAAAAGAATTGTTTTAATCATACGTGTTTAATTTAAGTTTAAAAATTATTTTATGAATAAGGGCAAATATAAAGTTTTTATTGTTGTTTAACAATCTAATTAAATTTTTAATTTCCTGTTATACAACATGTTTTTCTCCCCCACGATCAAAAATGGGAAGGTATCACTGCCCTTTTTCTTTAAAGACTGATTTGATTTTCAATCGTTTAAATTTAATATTTGTTTCACTTGTTCTATTGATATTTCAAAAGACAACGAAATGATATTAAGGTCAATACCATTCTTGTACAAACTAATTACCGATTTTCTTACTGTTTCACCAATCGCTTTTTCAACAGCCCTTTTCGTTTTGGAGCTTTCATCCGCTTTGCGCATCGAAGCATAATCATACGCCAACAGCTCTTCTTTGGACCAATTGTGCTTATCTGCGTCTTCATAGGCACGTTTTAATCCTTCATCAGTTACGTTTTCAGGTATCACGTCAAGATTTGGAGCCTTTTTAATGAAATAGACCCACTTTTCAATTAGTGATTCAATTTTAATTTCATCTTCTTTAAACTTTGGCAGTTCAATAAAGTTAAATTCCAAATCGCTAAGTTCTTGTTTTCCGGTTTTCTTATTTGTAATTAAATGATGTGTCAAATAATCATCGCCATCAAAAAAATCAAAATTTAAAATGCCAATAAAAATTACCTGTTTTAATTTGGGATAATCTTCACCAACTTCAATTTGTGATGAATATTGCTTTGCAGTATAATATTGCACCCGTTTATCAAAACCGTCAGATTCTTCAACTTGCATTTCAACAATGTACCATATATTGCGTTCGTCAGTAACCTTAACATCAAGGATCGAACTCTTTAAATCCTTAATTTCAGGTAATTGAAAGGGGTTTTTAATTTCTATTTTAACTATCTTTTTCCCTTTGGGTAATTCAAGAACAGCATTGAGAAATGAAATGAGGATTTCTTTTTTATTCTCGTTTCCAAATATTTTGCGGAAAGCTATATCGTTCTTTATATCAACAAATTTCATAACCGTGTCATCTATATTTATATACAAAGATACAATATTTAAAGAAAAACCATATTGATCGATTCACATTTAATGTAGTGTCGCGAGTCCTTTTCATCTCGTTGATTGGATCTTCCCATCCAGGGTGAGCTTACGTGGCTTTTCCTTGATCCTGCTTTTCACTACCGTCATCACCAGAGTTGTAGCAGCTTCAACGGCAGTTTCCCCTTCAATTGGATTTTACAAAACCCCCATTCGTTCAGGCCCCCTCGTTTGGCAGTGGTTTTGCGGCGCAAGGGTCGTTTGAGCTTTTTTGTGGAACCTGATTGTGCCGCTTGTGTGGAGTGTTTGTTGGGTGTTACTAAGGTTAAAGAATTTAAAATAAGGTTTTTAGCCTTTGAGCAGGTTTTTACGAAAAACCTTAGTAACCAGTTATTCACAAATAGATCAAACCTTATTCCCTTATTATGAAAATAAAGTTGAATCCCCTCCGAAAAGATAAAAACAAAAAATGCCACAAAGACTCTAAGACACAAAATTTTCACAAAGAATTGAAATTCAGCACCATATCCTTAGTGTATCCTTATTGTCCTTGTGTCTTTCCCGAAAGTCGGGACAAGTTGTGGCAGAAGAGGGCTTTTCGGAGTGGACTCAAAGTTCTTTTTGCATGGTTGTTCTTTCTGGAATTCCTTCTATCTCCGATGGGTTGGCAGTGATTCCTTTTCTGCAGGGTCTTCTCGATTTTTGATTCGAATGGAATTGGAATGGGAAAATCCTTTCAAGAGGTAAATACAATAAATAAACTCATAATACATTATCATTTAATATATTATGAGTTTAAGTCGAACTACTTTTTATATTGGAAGCCAGTTGCCAGCAGCCAGCCTAATTTTCCCCGCTTCTTAAATTCCTAAGCGAACTTCCACCTGATGAACCCGATCTGCCAGAACCGGATCTTCCGGAACCACCCTGCTGTGAATTTGGATCTTCCTCCCCTTGATGGACCGAACCGCCCATTTTGATCACCTTGGGCAAGGTTTTCGTCCTGAAGATTGGGAAGCGGTAGTAAACGCCAAAACTAAAATCAAATGGAACGCCATTCGATGTTTTGCCGATCCCGGGGATCATATAAGGGGTAATGTTCGGATCGTTCGTGACAGCTACTGGAAATTTGGCCCTAAGCGACCATCCAAGAAAGAAATTCCTCACAATCTCGCCTTTCATCCCAAAAACCAACTCTGCCCAATGGGCATTCATGGTGTGGGTCGGCACCGAAGTTTCCAGCGTTCCCCAATAATTTGAATACTTTATATCGCTGGTTTCCTGATTGAACAAAGAATATCCATACCTCGCACCGATAAAAACGAAATCGTGGTCACTGAGCGATTCAAATTTAACAATGTTCACATCGACACCCAACCTGGCATAGGTCCCACTGTTCTTGTAGCGGAAGCCATCCCTCTGATCATCAAACCATTGCATACCCAATTCAAATGTTGGGAAATAATTACCCTTGTAAGGGACATCGGCCTGCAGTTCCCAGCCATTCCGTTTTGCAGTTTGCATCACAGGCAACAGGAACCGCGAAAGGTCGATCCCAACCCGGGGCCCTTCGTACCGCCAAACTTCGGCTTTCTTCACCTGTGCAAAACCCTGTAAACTGTTAATGAACAGCAGGATTAAAATAGATCCTAATATTTTGGTCATTCGTTGTTTTCTCTGTTGATTTTGTATTTACCACTTTGTCGGTTATTTTCACCGAATCGATGCCGGCTGTGAACCTGAAACCTGTAAGGCTATAATTTGGCGCGAAACCGCAATTCTCCGAGATCAGCTTGATGATCATGGTGTGCCGTACAAAGAGCGTATCTTTTTTGCCATTGGCAATGATCACAAATCCGGTCGAATCGGCGTTCAGCGAAAGTGGCAACGTTGCTTTCATGGTCAGGGCAGCGGTCACGTCACTGACCAATGTATCGCCAACCAAGTTCCGGTTAATACCTTTGATGGTCAATGAATTGATGGTCTTTGTCGCACTGATTGAAAACGAACCCATCATCAGGGTATCCACCGATTCGTAGCAACGGTTCCCATCGTTGCACGAGGTAAAAAGGAACAAAAAAAAGGGTATCAAAATCTGAAAATATCTCATCCGATTGTAATGAATCTGATTTTAAAAAGTCAGACAAAGATAAGTAAATTGAACCGATTGCATTTAGCCCTGAACAAAGTTAAATCTGCGAATGTAATATAAGGTATTAAGATTGCTTTGAATTCATTATTTTTGAACAAAATATTACTTCTTATGCGTGCCACATCGTTTCTGATTTTTTTTGGAATTGTTTTTCTGGTCTATTTTTCGATCAATTACCTGATCTTTACAAGGGGGCTGATCGCCTTCTCGGTTACCCCTGCCATGAGAAAGGGCTATATCATCAGCTTTTGGATCCTGGTTTCGTGCTTTATTGTCGGTGAAGTACTTGAGCATACCCACTCTTCCTTGCCCGGTGAATGGATTTACCGCATCGGGGCTTTCTGGTTGGCGTTTATGCTTTACTTCTCGCTTGTATTGTTCGTGATCGACATTGTCCGCGTGTTCAACTTTTTCTTCCATTTCCTGCCGGTTTTTTCGCAGACTTTCTTGTTCCGCTTCGGACTTGTCACGGTGGCTGTTGTTTCGGTTGTTGTGATTGCCGGACATATCAATGCCTTGAATACCCGTGTGAGGCAGATTTCGCTCGATATTCCCAAGAAAGTCAATGGAAATAATCATATGAAGATCCTGATGGCCTCCGATATCCACCTTGGGGCTTTGATCGGCGAAAACCGCGAACTTCGGTTGGTGGAAATCATCAACAACCAAAAGCCCGATTTGGTGCTGCTTTGTGGCGACCTTGTCGATGGCGACATTGCCTCGGTGCTGCGTAAAAACCTGGGGCGCCACCTGCAGGAGATCAGAACGCCGATGGGTGTTTATGCGATTCCCGGAAACCATGAATACATTGGCGGCATACAGAAAACGCTTCCTTATCTTGAGAGCATCAATATCAAGGAGTTGCGCGACCAGACTCTCGTTTTGCCAAATGGTATCCAGCTTGTTGGGCGTGACGACCGCGACAACCGCAGGATGGGCGACGCAAATGGCCGCAAATCGCTGAAGGAACTCACTTCGGGTCTCGATCCTGCTTATCCGATCATCGTGATGAACCATCAGCCGTTCGATCTTGATGAAGCGGTGAAGGAAAAAGTTGACCTCCACCTTTCGGGACATACCCACAACGGTCAGCTCTGGCCTTTCAATTACGTGACGAATGCGATTTTTGAATTGAGCTGGGGTAATTTGAAAAAAGGGACAACCAATTTCTATGTCTCCTCGGGATTTGGTACATGGGGACCACCAGTCCGAACTGGCAACAGTCCCGAAGTCGCAGTGTTCAACATTACATTCAGCGATCCTTCGTTAACCAAATGAACCAGAAGCGATTGGTTTGCCTTTGCAACCATGTGTCGGCAATTGAGATCAGAAAGATTTTGAAAGCCGGAGCATTGACGGTCGCGGATGTCCAACAGTTCACTGCTGCCGGCACAGGATGTGGCCGTTGCATTCAGGAGATTGCTGCCATTGTGGAAAAGCACAAGAC
>CAIYPA010000281.1 GCA_903927965.1 uncultured Bacteroidia bacterium
AAGATGTTATTGTCCGAAAAAATGCGGTTCAATTGGCAACAAAAAACGCGATTGAGATCCCGTATAAGGTAATGCAAACCGCTTACCAGTCTATGGAAGTCATTGAATCAATGGCAAATATAGGCAATCCAAATTCGGTTACGGATGCCGGAGTTGGGGCATTGTGTGCCACTGCGGCTGTTTCGGGAGCATACCTGAATGTTCTAATCAATGCCAGCGGGTTCACTGATAAATCAGCAATCAGTGAATTGTTATCGCAATCAGAATTGATTGAACGTCAAGCAAAAGAAAGGTGCGAAAAGATCCAGTTGATCGTTCGGACGAAAATTGATCAAATGAAATAAATTCAGATTTATTGATGAAACAATCTACCGAGCAACTTCCTGTTTACAGCCTCCAGAACTTCAGTTCACCGGAGCGCAAGACCCAGCAATTTCAGGTGGAGGTTTTTGATGCAAACCGTCATTTCAGCGTGAAATACCCCCATCGGCATGATTTTTTTGAGGTCCTTTTCCTCCTTAAAGGATCAGGTTATCATGTGATCGATGGCAATAAATATGAAATCAAACCGCCATGCGTCTTCTTTATGTCGCCAGGACAAGCGCATAAGTTGGAACTGTCCCTTGATATAGAAGGGTTTATATTCATCTTTACATCAGACTTTTACCAGCTCAACCGCAGCAACCAGAACAATCTGATCGAATTTCCGTTTTTCTACACCATCCATCAGGATAACCCACCTTTGTTGTTGAAAAATGGAAACGATGTCCGTTTTCTGGAGATGTTGTTCAGGCAAAGCATTTCCGAAATGGATCATTCCGGGGAATATACCTTCGATTTGTTGCGGACAATCCTTGAATTGATCCTCACAACATGTGCCTCCCGTTATGAGTTGAATGATAACCTGTTGAATAATAGAAAGGGTCAAATCATTGTCAAAAAGTTCTTTCATCTGATCGAGGAAAACAACCAGAAAAAACTTCTGCTGGGCGATTATGCCAACATGATCGGTGTGACACCAAACCACCTCACACAGACCGTTAAATTGCTCACCGGAAAGACGTCTTCCCAGATTATCAAGGCAAAACAACTGCTCGAAATCAAACGGTTGCTGTTCCATTCAAACCTGAGCGTGACGGAAATTGCCAATCAGTTCAATTTTGAGGACCAATCGTATTTCACAAAGTTCTTTAAACGTGAAACCGGCATGACACCAATAAGATATCGTTCGGAGACTTTGAAGTAACGGGCAAAATTACCAATGAACAAACAAGGGTATCTTACTGTTATTTAGTGTATCTATCGGAATGACGATATTTATTGAAATTGAAATCCATGAATATTACCTAAAATAGTCAGTTTTTTCCATCTTTTTACGGTAAATATTCTTTTGCTTTGCAGAATCAAATAGAAAGCTTTAATAAACACAATAAAAAACATTAAAATGGCAAATTATTTCAGTTCCCTTCCTTTAAGGCTCAAGATTGAAGAGCTTGGAAAATGTGACTTCATGGATCAGTCGGAATTCGCCGATGGCGTAAAAAAATTGATTGGAAAAAAATTGGTTGTGCTAGGTTGCGGTGCCCAGGGACTTGCCCAGGGTTTGAACCTGCGCGACAGCGGATTGGACGTATCGTATGCTTTGCGCAAAATCGAAATCGATGAAAAACAGATCTCCTATATCAATGCCACCGAAAACAAGTTTGAAGTAGGGACATTTGAAGAGATGATCCCAAAGGCTGACCTTGTATTGAACCTTACACCCGATAAATACCATACACCTGTTGTAAATCAGGCTGTTCCATTGATGAAACATGGGGCGTGCCTCTCCTATTCGCACGGTTTTAACATCGTTGAAGAGGGGATCGACATCCGCAAGGACATTACAGTAATCATGGTTGCCCCAAAATCTCCGGCATCGGAAGTAAGGGCTGAATTTTTACGCGGATTTGGTGTTCCTACGCTGATCGCCGTTCACCGCGACAACGACCCCAATGGGGATGGTTTCGAAATCGCAAAAGCTTATTGTGCCGGTACAGGTGGCCATAAAGCAGGTGTATTGAAATCATCCTTTGTTGCAGAGGTAAAATCAGACCTTATGGGCGAGCAGACCATCCTTTGTGGTGTGTTGCAAACAGCTTCAATCCTGTGTTTCAATAAGATGGTTGAAAAAGGAATTGATCCTGGCTATGCTTCCAAACTGATCCAGTATGGTTGGGAAACAACTACCGAAGCTTTAAAATTGGGTGGTATTACACATATGCTGGACCGTTTGTCAAATCCGGCCAAAATCGAAGCTTTCAAATTATCGGAAGAGCTGAAAAAGATCATGCGCCCACTTTATGAGCACCATATGGACGATATCATGGACGGAACTTTCTCCTCTACCATGATGGTTGACTGGAAAGCCGGTGACAAAAATCTTTTGGCTTGGAGGGCTGAAACTGGTGAAACCGCTTTTGAGAAAACCCCTGCCGGCGATATGGTAATTACCGAACAGGAATATTTCGACAATGGTACTTTGATGGTTGCCTTTATCAAAGCTGGTGTCGAACTCGCTTTTGAAGTGATGTGCGAAGCTGGTATCAAAGCTGAATCAGCATACTACGAATCGCTGCACGAAACCCCGTTGATTGCCAATACGATTGCCCGTAAGAAATTGTTCGAAATGAACCGTGTAATTTCCGATACTGCAGAGTATGGCTGTTACCTGTTCGATCATGCAGCAAAACCATTGTTGGCTGAATTTATGTCAAAAATTGAAACCAATGTTCTTGGCAAGAACTTCAACGAAGGTATCAGCAACCATGTTGACAACCTTGAATTGATCAAGGTAAATGAAGCGATCCGCTACCATGAAGTTGAGATCGTCGGTGAAGAGTTGCGCGAAGCGATGGAAGCAATGAAAGCGATTATCTAAAGTATTGATATTGAATTAAATAATAAAGCCCTGTCATATGATGGGGCTTTTTATTTAACTAAACATTTTGTTGAGCAATAACAATATATCATTTCTTACAATATCGTAGTCCACAAATAGTGACGGTGGTAGCTGATGAGCCAGACTATTTTTCCAAGCCGCTCTCAAACTTCGATCTTTCGATGGGTTGATCAATTGATCAATACCTGTAAATGATAATCCCTTAAATATCATCTTTTTATGAAAAGCATTAATAACTGCTGAATAATTAATGTCTTGACAGTTACGGGAGAGGTACCAAATATCAAATAAATCCCTTGGAGCGCTATAGGATCTTTGAATAAGTGCACGAATCTTCTCTGAAAGGATTTCTTCAATAGAATAACAAGATATAAGGTTTGGATTTATTACTATTTGATCTGAATAGCCATGATGTATGGTTCTTAGTACCGATGGAAAAACTAAGATTTCATAAAGAATAATCTCGATTTTTACACTTGTTAGCCAGCGATCTGGTGAGGGTGGATTCTCACTTTTGGAATGGTCTGATCCCCAAAATTTAACAATGGCGGCAAAACCCGTTAATTCATTGTTGAATTTTAACGGTTTAAGTGAAGTAATATGGGTAAGGAGGCCAGCATTGGCATTGACCTGAATACAAATTGATTCTAAATGTTTCCTGATAAACTGAAACGATGATGATCGGCTTGTAAAGTCTAAGTCTTCAGAAAATCGATATTCAGGTAACCAGCATTTTCGTAAACAAGTTCCTCCCTTGAAAACCAAGGTATCCCTTAGTGTTTGGTCAGAATAAATGGCAGCCAGAAAGTGTCCCAAAGCCCAATCTTTGTCTATGGTACTTTTTGGTATTTGCTGCGCTTCAGCATGAATGGCAACCTCTTTTTGAAGGATCATATTATCATTTGTCTTAAATGGAAGATAATACTTGTTTGATATTCATATTCATGCATAATTTCCATGAACCCAAAGGTTCTCCTGCCCGATCTCCCATGGGGTCAAACAAATCATAAGAAGAATTGACTTCAGATTTTGCATAGCTGATAAAAGACTTCATCCCTTTTTTATCCGCCAATTCAGCAACAAGGCCCATACGCTTTAAGGCAGCTTTGTTGTGAACAGCCTTACTATATGTTATAAGCTTATCAGCCGAAAGGTTTGCCGAAATAAAAGACCTGATAAGTTCTTCGAAACCACCGGAATAGGCTGGCAGATCAAAACAATCGACTATGGTCTTTTCTATATCTGTTATACGAAAAGCGTTGTTGCCATATCCTTGGGTCGTAATACCGATAATTTTACCGGAAGGTATTTGTATAAATTTATAGGAAGTGCTTAGTACAGTTTTATTCTGCTTATTATGGGTGGTCTGGATAAAAATCAAATTAGGAAATCTGGATGTAAGGCCATGGATATTAAGGGCTGACCAATAAGCTACTGCACCATCATTTACCAAAAAACAACCAATTACATTATCGTTGCGAAAATTCGACCGGCAGTATTTCCCCCTTTCAAGTCTCGACAGAAATCCCTTGGTTTCAAGATTTTCAAGAATTGAATTGATGTTTGAAAACTTTTCATTGACCAACGATTCGATCTCTTTCAATCGGAAGATTTCAATTTCAAAATCATCAAGCAACCGAATAAACCTCTGTTGTTCAACGGATAAATTGAGCGTATGATAAATTCTCGACATTGCTTTTTATTTAATTATAAGGGGTAATTATTGCCCCTTATACTAATGCGATAAATAATGCAAATATAAAGGGCATTTAAGTCATAAGCAATATTACACCTGCATATTTTTAATTCATTATACGAATTAAAAATCTTTTGAAATTAAAATGGTCTTTTCTAACAATCGTTGCAAACTAAAAACCTTAAACCCCACGTTACAAACACGGGGGATTGTAGTTTTGAAAATTCAAATATACTTTGAGCACAATCATATACTTCTCAGGAATTATGTTGTTGTATAACAAATGATTAACTCATAAAACACAAATAAAATCAATAAGTTGTATAAAATTGATCTATGAGCTGCTATACAAAGGCAGAATATTTGTCCAAGAATTTGTATAGACTTGAAAGGGGAAAAGGTTAAGAGAAAAAAGGGGAGGCACACAGTTTACCTTAGTATCATTCAACGTATACCACCCTTACGATCAACAATCTGATTCGATCTTTAGCGGAAAGATAATATTTGGAAGTTGGTTTAGTTCAACAACCAATCAGGATTGGTGAGCATTTGTAAGTTTCCTGGTGAGCATTGGTGTATAGAACACTCACCAGGAAACTATAACCATAGTAGTCTATACAAATTCAATTCTTATATCTGGATCTGTCAGAGGATGAATAAGAACTGGCGATTTTCGTCCTTCTCTGGTTACATAAACACCGCCATGATCCCAATTAAAACCACTAACTATTCCAAAAGGGTTTTCATTTCTTCCCTTCAACCGAACTTTATCACCAACTTTGAATTTCAATAAAAACTCGGATACAGGATTTTTGTACATCAATTCCCTCCTTTGAAGTTCCGGAGTGCTAAAACCTTTACCAGGATGATAATAAAATTTTAGTTTCTCCAATCTTTTATCTATATTTTCTATCAATGGATTAACTTCAAGATGAACCTCATTTTCGATTCTTAAAAATTCAGCATTAAATGTTGGCATGATTCCAGAAACATCTTCATTATTCGATATTTTTTCTAAAATATTAAAACGGTTATTCAACTCATCAAGTAAAACCTTTTTTTTTCGATCATACTCTGATTTATCGATTTTTGCTAGTTCTACTCGTTGATCCCATAATCGAGTAAATTCCTCTTCAATTTCTTGAACTTTATCAATTTGTTTATTCAACCAACGATTAATATGGTCTGAATGCTCTTGATCATTATTCATCTTCATCCTCCTCATCAAATTCGTCATCATCATTGTCATCATCATCATTCTCCCCATAGTGATTATCCATTTTGGAGGACCAATCATCGGCTTCGCGTTCAAGGTGATCCATATATTCCATTGGATCTTTAAAACCATCTTCTAACATACCTTCAGAAAATCTACTCATTGGTAACTTTGTTAAGATTAATTTTTCATAAAAATACTAATATATTCAATTGACTAGTGTAAATAATTGTATGATTTTCTTTTAAAATATTCTTCGTACAATTTTTTCTTCAATCCAATTTGTTTTTGGGTCTTATAACAAATGAATATGAATAATAATAAAATATCATATTCCTTTAATGCACTATTGTCACCACTCTAACAATCGAACAATCGGCTTCGATCTTTAAAGCAAAAGTAAATATCTAGAATTCAGTATTTTGCAAAATCCAACATAAAATAGAGCGGTTTGCAATGGTGGAAATTGAAAAATTTGATACCATTCAAGTTGAACAGTGGGATCTTGCTCTATGGTTGCCAAATGGATCGGGCAGGTTTCGCAGTTCAGACCACAATACGCAATCATGGTTTTCATTTTGAACAGACTTTAGATTGGTGAAACAAACTCTTTCAGATTATAAACGGAACAAACCGTTTTGTCCGATTCATGTATTCAACATATTGTTTTCCAAAGTATTGCATACATTCCTTTTCGTCTGCTATTGCAGTCAGGAAAAGAAACAAAGTTGAAAAGCAGGATATGATCAATGTTTCAAAGGTGATGTTCTTCAGACAAATGCCCCAAGTTAGAAGGAACAATGATGAATACAGCGGATGACGGATGTATTTAAAAATCCCGGTATCCACAAGTCTGGAGGTTTGTTCAAATTGGTAAAGGCCTTCTTCATTACGTTCTTTATTTGGTTTACCCATTTTTTTAAGGAGAAGAGCCCCCGAAATAACGAAATAAATGGAAATAAATAGAAATAGCCATGAAAATAACTGCCTTATTATGAATGGATTATCAAACCAATGTTTAATATTGGTTACGAGAAGCCAGAGGATACACTCCCAACTGAAAAAGCGGTAAAAACCATGGGTGCCAAAACGAAAGAGGGTCTTCCTTGAAATGAAGATGACCGGCATACTTAAAATTACAAAAATCAAAATACGGTTCATTTTTGCAGATTTAAGAAATTCTATCTATTCTATTGACTTATCGAAGTTCCATGGGAATGCATGACCTTGTCGGTATAGGCTAAAATAAGTGCCGAAATCAGGAAAACCAGGTGAATGGCTACCTGCATAATGGCATCCTGCAAAGGGATATTGTGAATGTCGATAAATGTTTTCAAAAGGTGGACTCCTGAAATGCTGACAAGGGAGATGATCAATTTAATCTTTAATGTACTGGCGTTGATCTTCATCAGCCAGTCAGGCTTGTCTTCATGGCCATCAAAATCAATTTTGCTCACAAATGTTACGTACCCTCCAATAAAAACCACCACCAATAAATTGATCACCATAGATATATCAATCAGTCCCAGAACCGACAACATGATCGTATTTTCGGCCATCACAGAAAAATCAGAGACAAGGTGCCACAGCTGGATCATAAACTTAATGGCATACATGATGGAGGCAACAATAAGTCCCAAATAAACAGGCATTTGCAACCAGCGGCTCCAGAAAATAAACTTTTCTATCTTCTTTTCAATCACTTCCATATTATTGTGAATTAATATTCAATGGTTTTTTTCGAAAGATAACAAATAAATCGTTTTTATCCTTTTATTGCCCAACGAAGCTTGGCCGAACGCGCACGGGGATTTGTGTTGCACTCCTCCGCGGTTGGCCGGATGGGATCGGGGGCAATTTCGCTGTAAAACCCACCTCGGAAATAGGTTTGAAACGATTTCTTAACACGCCGGTCTTCACCGGAGTGAAATGAAAGGATTGCAACCCGTCCTCCCGGAGCCAGGGCATAAGGGAGCTTTTCCAAAAATTTGTCGAGTGCCCCAAATTCGTCGTTCACTTCGATCCGAAGTGCCTGGAAACACCGTTGGCAGGATTTTTTTACCTCCTCTTTTCGGTCGTTAACAGGTAGAAAAACAAGTGCCTCATTGATAATATTTTGCAATTGTTTTGTTGTTTCAATGGGGATTCCTTTTGCCAGCGTGTCCCGGATGGCCTTTGCAACCGGTTCGTAATGGGGTTCATCAGAATTTACGACAAGCAATTCCTGCAGTTTCTGCAAAGAAATGGATTTTAACAAGGCAGATGCGGGTTTTCCGCTTTGGGGATTCAGCCTTAGGTCCAAAGGACCATCAACCTTAAACGAAAATCCGCGGTCAGGATTATCAATTTGCATCGACGAAACGCCCAGATCGGCAAGTACAAAATTCAGTGGTCCTGCTTCATCGGCAATCTGATCGATTTCGGAAAAATTCATTTTCTTGATTGTCAGGACATCCGATCCATAACCGTATGAAGCGAGGCGTTCCCTTGTGCGGGGCAGTTCAAAGGGATCAACATCGGTAGCATAAAGGTGTCCGCCAGGAACAAGGCATTTCAAAATCTCAAGGCTATGGCCGCCATAACCAAGTGTGGCATCCAATCCAACCTGTCCGGGGGCAATTTTGAGAAATTCCATAATTTCGTTCACACAAATTGAGCGGTGCATCCCAGCAGGGGTACGCCCCTGCTGCATCACTTTTGCAATGTCATCGGCATATTGCTCCGGTTGCAACTCCTTGTACTTTTCTTTAAAGGATTTGGGGTGAGTGCCATTATACCTAACACGGCGGGCCGGTTTTGGTTGATGATCTTCCATAGTATATATTCAAATTCAATAATTTATCAATCAGCTATATTTCAATATTTTAAAGAAATATTCCTAATTCATGGGGTTCGTATCTACTTTAATGGTTGGCTCAAAGAAAGGCTTTGATCTCCAGAATATTCATATAAGCTAAATCCAAAAACCTCCATTTCTGGATTGGACATTTGCAGACCATTCTGCGAAATGGTATTTAATCGGTTAAATGCTAATACCGCAATTATTACGGATGGCGCATTTGGTTTTTTGTTAAAGAAACAACACCGCTTTTCATCAAAACCATCGGAGAATGTTCTAATTGTGGAAACAGCCATCAAATCAAAGAGTGATGATTTTAATTGACTGATCGCTTTCTCCCTCTTCCCTTGTTGAAGACCATACGAATTAATAAATGAATCAACATATTTTGGCAAGGTATCTGTAAGTTCATTCAATAAAAAATATTGAGGGGAATCGGTGTAAACGATCAAATCGCACTTTTTCCTGTTCTGACAGAACGACTGAGGTAATGTATCGATAAAAGCCTCATAATTAAGCATGTTAACCAGTAAGGAATTTGTGTTTTTGTATTTAGCTATGCCATCTCCATTATTAGGATAAATTAGATTGACATCATCTTTAAGTTCAAAATAGGATAAATTAGTTGCCTTTTTTAGAATGCCCGAAGCAACTGGCAATCCATAATACGAAGTAAAATCATTTCGAAGCAGTGTTTCCATAAGTTATTCAATCGCATTATATTGGTCGTAAATGGAATTAATCGTCTCTGAAAGAAGATTGGTATTCACCAACTTCTCATTTTGAACGATCAAATCTTCAAGTCCACCATCAATGACATGATATACTGCCAGGTTTCCAAATTCTATACTTACTTCTTTGCCATTTGCTTTCTTTTCGGATCGTTTGATTAGAAGATTCAGATAATTAATAATATATGGGCTGTGGGTTGAAAGAATAAGCTCCACCTTGTTTTTGTTTTCAACAAAACAGACTGACAATAAATCACTTATCAATTGACACTGTGCATCAGGATAAAGGCTTAGTTCAGGTTCTTCGATATGAATGAATATTTTTTTATTGATTTCGCCCAGATTTTTAATAGGTTTAAAAGCTGTTAACCTATCTGTATTGGATAAATAGGACAATACGGAACGGTTAAATGCTTCTTCAAAAGAAAAATACTTTGAGAAATATTTCGGAATAAGCAATACGGGGACAGAGTTTTGGGTACCGGATGAACTATTTTTCAAATCAATTTCAAAAACCTCTTTCCCTTTTGAGGATATTGAGTATTTCTTTTGCGCTCCGGATTTTTTAACGCCAAATTTGACATCCAAAAAGCTCATATCCATGTCTTTGATAAATTCTGTTGCCAAATCAAAGTCACCAAAAACCTCATGAAAATAGTACCCCAGATAACCACCAGTAAATGACGCACCTTTATCTGCCCAAAGTGGAATAACGTTTCTGGTTTCGGAGATAAAACTGATTTTATTGAAACAAATATCTTCAGCCCTGACATCAGAGTTGATCTTAATGTTTAGGGATGATTTATTCTTTGTCAGTTTGATTTCATAGATCTGACCAGATTTTGATTTGGCTGTATAGATTATCTCAGTGTCCGTTTTAATGTATTTCTCGAACCCGCAATTTCTTATATAAGTATCCATTCTGTATCTGAATGGCGATTTTGAGATCTCACTGTGTTTCAGATAGGACCGGATATTGTGCATTTTGTATAGCCATCTGCACAATGCGATTACCTTCATAATCGTACTTTTTCCACTTCCTGATTCACCAATAAACACAGTAAAAGGTTTAATACTGTCAATTTTGATATCTTTTAATGGCCCAAAATTTCTTATCCAAATTGATTCCATCATTTTGTTAATCTATTAGTTCTCAAAAGTAAATAATATTTTCAACAAGAAGATCTGTTTCCAGTCAAAGGTCTCCACCGATTTTAAGCAAACTCTTTCCAAACAAAACAATCCTTACCAAAATCTTCATTAATAAAATGTGGAGCCTCTTTAAACAATCCAAATACCGAAGAGCCGCTGCCCGACATGGCTGCATAAACAGCTCCCATGTTCAGCAATTTGGATTTTAGTTCGGCGATTTCAGGATAGATCTGGAAAACAGAAGGTTCAAAATCGTTGAAAACAGATTCCTGCCATTTTTCGGGTGATTGGTGGATTGCTTCAGGTAATGGAAAAGTAGGAATTGCTGGTTTAATGTTTGAATAGGCCTCTTTGGTCCCAACACCAAACTGTGGTTTGACTAAAAGAAGATAGTACCCTTTCAGGCTAACCTCGATTGCGCTCAATTTTTCGCCTATTCCGCTTGCAAACATGGGCCGGTTTTCAAGAAAGAAAGAGCAATCGGCACCCAACTGTAGGGCGTATCTTTTAAGTTGATCGATTGTCAGGCTCAGTTCAAAAAAATCATTCAGCCCTTTTAATAAAAAAGCAGCATCCGAAGAGCCTCCTCCGAGGCCGGCACCAAATGGGATAACTTTGTGCAAATGAATGTCGAGGCCAGGAAGTGAATGGTCTGCTGCCAGCAATCGATAAGCTTTCACCACAATATTATCCTCCGGATCAACATCCAGCAGGAGACCCGAACTTGTAAAGTTGATTTTATTGTGCTTATTTTCAATGAATTCCAGACCATCCTTTAATCCGATCGGATAAAAAACCGTTTCAAGTTCGTGATAACCATCTTCCCGCTTTCGCAAGATGTTCAGTCCGAGATTGATTTTAGCATTTGGGAACAAGATCATGGCGGGGGATTATTAGTTGGAAATTCGCAGTGAATTGAACACATAGGGCAAAGGGCAGGGGGCGGGGTGCTGGGGAAACGGAGACCGGAGACCGGAAAAGGGAAAGAGTTCCAGAAATATGGAATGGTTCCATTTTTCCTGTTTCAGTGTCCGGTCTCCTGTCTCCGTTTCTTCCGTTTCCCTACTTATAATTTTCCAGCGGTTCGCAGGTACAGAACAGGTTCCTGTCACCCCAAGCATTGTCAACACGGCCTACAGGTACCCAAAACTTGTTTTCCCGAAGCCATTCAAGCGGATAGGCAGCTTTTTCGCGAGAATAGGAGTGTTCCCAGTTGTTTGCAGTCAGCATCTCCGCAGTATGGGGAGCATTCTTCAAAACGTTGTCCTCATAATCGGCAACCCCGGTTTCGACCTCTTTGATCTCGTCAAAAATAAGGTTCATGGTTTCCACAAAACGATCCAGTTCCTCTTTTGATTCACTTTCGGTCGGTTCGACCATCAAAGTCCCATGAACGGGAAAAGAGAGGGTTGGGGCATGGAACCCATAATCCATCAAACGTTTGGAAATGTCAGTTTCCGTAATTCCTGAGGCAGTTTTCAGGTGGCGACATTCCAGTATCATCTCATGGGCCACACGTCCATTTTCGCCAGTATATAAAATCCCGTAATTGTCTTTCAAACGGGCTGCAATGTAGTTGGCGTTCAGAATGGCAATTTTGGTTGCTTCCGTCAGGCCATCGGCACCCAGCATTTTGATGTAGCCGTAGGTGATGGTCAATACAGAGGCACTTCCCCATGGTGCTGCCGAAACCGCATGGATCCCCACATGACCATTGTTCATAACGGGATGGGCAGGCAAAAATTCGACAAGGTGCTGAGCAACACAGATCGGACCAACTCCTGGACCGCCTCCACCATGCGGAATCGCAAATGTCTTGTGCAGGTTCAGGTGACAAACATCCGCACCTATCCGGCTTGGATTGGTAAGCCCAACCTGCGCATTCATATTGGCACCGTCCATATAAACCTGTCCACCAAACTGGTGGATAATTTTGCACATTTCGGTAATCGATGATTCAAAAACCCCGTGTGTGGAAGGATAGGTGACCATGAAACAGGATAGATCATGTTGAAACTCCTCAGCTTTTACCCTGAGTGCGTCTAAGTCAATATTTCCGCGTTCATCACAGGGTACAACCACTACTTTCATACCAGCCATGACCGCACTTGCAGGATTTGTACCATGGGCAGAAGATGGGATAATCGCCACGTTACGGTGGCCTTCACCCCGGCTTTTGTGGTATTCCCTGATAACCAGCAAACCAGCATATTCGCCGGCTGCGCCAGAGTTGGGTTGCAAGGAAATATCGGCAAAACCCGTAATCTCAGCCAGGTCGCGCCGAAGCTCTTCCATCAATTCGTGATATCCCATAGCCTGGTTCTTTGGTACATAGGGATGTATCCCATTGAATTCTATCCAGCTAAGAGGCAACATTTCTGTTGCAGCATTGAGCTTCATTGTACACGAACCCAGAGAAATCATAGAGTGGACCAATGAAATATCTTTCTTTTCAAGACGTTTGATGTAGCGTGCCATCTCGGTTTCGGAACGGTATTGACTGAATACTTTCTGCTTCAGAAATTGAGAATTCCTTTGGAACAAGGCTTCAATTGACTGGTTGTCTGGAATTGAATGGATTACAGGCACAGGTTTATTCGCGGCTTTGGCAAAAACTTCAAGTATCCAGTTAATGTCTTCAATATTGGTTGTTTCATCGATACTTAAACCCACCTGCCCATTCGGGAAATAGCGGAAATTCATTTCAAGATCGAGCGACAACCATTCGATATCCTCACGTTTAACATGCCGGGGCAGGTCAATCCTGATCGTATCGAAATAATTCCGGTTTACCTGAGTATAACCCAATTTTGAAATCTCTGTCGATAAAAGACAAGCAATATTATGTACTCTATCAGCGATCGCTTTAATTCCTTCAGGTCCGTGATAAATCGCATACATCCCTGCCATTGTAGCAAGAAGAGCCTGGGCTGTACAGATATTTGAAGTTGCTTTTTCCCTTTTAATATGCTGTTCGCGGGTTTGCAGTGCCATCCTAAGGGCATTTTTCCCGTTGACGTCCTTTGAAACACCGATGATCCTTCCCGGAAGGTCGCGTTTGTATTCGTCACGGGTAGCAAAGAATGCTGCAATAGGGCCACCATATCCCATCGAAACGCCAAAACGTTGTGAAGATCCAAAAACAATATCCGCGCCCCATTCACCCGGAGGTGTCAACAAGGCAAGTGCCAATAGGTCGGTTGCAACAGCTATTTTGCAGCCTTTTTGCTGAACGGTTTTTGTGAAAGTCGAATAATCTTCTATAACACCATCAGAGTTTGGATACTGCAAAATTGCACCAAACCAGTTTTCACCAACCACTGCCTCTTTAAAATTGCCAATTCTCAATTCGATTCCTAGTGGTTCTGCCCTCGTGATCAAAACATCCAAAGTTTGGGGCCAAATCATTTCGTCAACAAAACAGACATTTGCACCAGCTTTTTCCTGTGCCCTCGAACGAAGTGCGTACATCATGTGCATTGCTTCGGCAGCAGCCGTCGCTTCATCCAACAATGAGGCATTTGCCAGCGGCATCGATGTCATTTCGCAAACCATTGTCTGAAAATTCAAAAGTGCTTCCAACCTGCCTTGAGATATCTCGGCCTGGTAAGGTGTGTAGGAGGTGTACCAAACAGGATTCTCCAAAATATTGCGAAGAATGACCGCTGGTGTGATCGTGTCGTACCACCCCATTCCAATATAAGTATTGAAAACTTTATTTTTCTTGGCCAGTTTCAGGATTTTTCGGTAATACTCACGTTCGGTGAGACCATTGGGGAGGTCCAACGGCTTTTCGAGCCTGATATTTGCCGGAACTGTCTGATCGATCAACTCATCAAGGGTTTTAACCCCCACAACTTTCAACATCTCCTGAATATCTGGTTCACGTGGTCCTATGTGTCGGCCTACAAAAGTATCTATTGCCATTTTAATTGTACTTTAACGATTTACGGGTGCAATTTTAAAACCTTTCACCGGGATAAAATATGATTTTTTTTACATGAACAACGATCATTTAAGGAACGGATTGTCCCTTTTTTCGTCACCGATTGTCGTTTCCAGGCCATGCCCACAAAAAACTTCGACATCGAGTGGCAAAACCATCAGCTTTCCTAAGATTCCCGAAATCAATTGGGTATGATTTCCTTTTGGAAGATCGGTACGACCCACTGAACCATTGAATAAAATATCTCCTGCAATTAACAGACGATCAATTTCAGAATAGAAAGCGACTCCTCCCGGTGAATGTCCCGGAACATAAATAACTTTCAAAGTGGAATTACCGAAAGTGATAACATCCCCATCTTCAAAGAAATGACCTGATTTGGGAGGTTTCGGCATAGGCATACCAAACATCATCGCCTGATTTGCAGCCTGTTCCACCAGAAAGTTGTCCTCCTTGTGAATTTCGCACTTTAAACCCCAGGTCTTCTCCACAAAACCATTCCCCATCAGATGGTCGAAATGGCCGTGTGTATTGAGCAATTTCACAGGCTTCAAATGATTGGTTTCGATAAAGGATTTTAGTTGCTGTTCCTCCTGGGGATAAAAACAGGCAGCATCGATGATCACACATTCAAGGGTATCGTCCCAAAGTACAAAAGCATTTACGGATACCGGATTGAATGTGAACTTTTTAATGTTCATATTTGCTAAGAGATTTGTTTAATGTGGGCAAATTTGCGGAGGAACCTGAAAAGTTCATCGGTCAGGTTTTCAATAGCCGTTGGGATATCCCATTTTGTGGTGTCGCGAACTTCGACATAATTGGAAATAGCCCTGATTTCGAGAAATGGGATTTTTTCAAAAAGGCACACATAAAAAACAGCCGCACCTTCCATTGATTCAATGTCGGGATCAAAATCCTTTTTCAATCTGGCGATGCTTTCAGCGCAGCCATGGCTTACATTTCCAGTAATTCCCTGAACATCAATAAGATCTAAATGATCATACATGGTTTTGCTGATGAGTTTTCCGTCCGTAAACGGGAATTCATCCGGATTGACAAATCCAGCCTCAAAAACCGTTTTGATATGATCGTTTTCTTCAATTCCAAAATCACAGAACTGTTCGCTGATCACATTGACAACAGTCCCGATCGAGATCTCATCCCTGAAAGTTCCCGCAATTCCGGCGTTGATCACCAAATCATAATGATAGAGGCTGAGCGCCTTGGTCAGGAAGAAAGTTGTGAACGTAGTTCCCAATCCGGTAATAATAAGGTCAATATCAAGGTCATACCATTTATAATGGAAAACCGGCCCCCTATTATCTGGCTCTTCTTTCATGCTCTCGAAAAACTGATAAAGCTCGAAACATGTTGCACCCACAAAAAGGATTCTCATCAGCAATGAATTGAATAAATAATATTTTGCAAAAATAGCCTATCCAATCGGTAAACTATTAATTTGTTTATAAACATTTATACTCATTATTTCGCAAAAGGTTAAAAAAAGTTGTTCATTTGTAGGTCAAAGACTGAAAATAACAGAAAAACATGAAATTTTCATTGAATAGCAGAGATAACGAAGGCTATAGCAAAGTAGAAGTTTATCACGAGGAGAATATTTTGAAGATGGCAGGGCATTATCGCGAGATCATTAACCTGATCGGGGAAGATCCTGAACGTGATGGACTACTTCGAACTCCGGTCAGGGTGGCCAAAGCGATGCAGTTTCTGACTCAGGGATACAATATGGATCCGGAAGAGATACTGAAGTCGGCAATGTTCAAGGAGGATTACCGACAAATGGTGATCGTTAAGGACATCGAACTCTATTCACTTTGCGAACATCATATGCTACCATTTTTCGGCAAAGCTTATGTTGCTTATATCCCAAATGGCTACATAACAGGACTTAGCAAGATTGCCCGTGTTGTTGAAGCTTATTCGCGACGGTTGCAAGTACAGGAAAGGCTCACAATGCAAATCAAGGACTGCATCCAGAAAACCTTGAACCCACTGGGAGTTGCAGTGGTCATCGAGGCAAAACACATGTGCATGAGCATGAGGGGGATTGAAAAACAAAATTCGGTTACAACAACTTCCGATTTCACGGGTGCATTTCAAAAAGAAGCAACCCGACTGGAGTTTATCCGGTTGATCAGTTCGGATTTATCTTAGTCCTGAACAACCAATAAATCAGATTAATATGGGAATATTCAACACAAAGGGGGAACCTCCTTTTTGAATTTGATAATTTGTATCTTTGCACCCGAAATTTTAGAACTTAAAACAATGAAAGCATACGTATTTCCAGGGCAAGGCGCCCAGTTTGTTGGTATGGGGAAAGACCTGTACGACAATTCTCCTATGGCACAAGAGTTATTTGAGAAAGCGAACCAGTTACTGGGTTTCCGCATCACCGATCTGATGTTCAGCGGTACTGATGAGGACCTGCGACAAACCAAGGTAACCCAACCTGCCATCTTCCTCCATTCTGTACTTCTGGCCAAAACATTGGGTGACAGCTTTCAACCCGATATGGTTGCAGGACATTCCCTTGGCGAATTCTCTGCTTTGGTTGCAAATGGCGCACTCTCTTTCGAGGACGGGCTTCTCCTTGTTTCAAAACGTGCTTTGGCTATGCAAAAAGCGTGTGAGGCAGAACCTTCAACAATGGCCGCAATTGTTGGTCTCGATGATGAGGCAGTTGAAAAAATTTGTTGCGAGATCGATGAAGTTGTCGTTCCTGCCAATTACAATTGTCCAGGCCAATTGGTGATTTCGGGATCGGTCCAGGGGATCGACCTTGCCTGTGCAAAACTCACTGCCGCTGGGGCCAAACGTGCAATGAAACTCAGTGTTGGTGGGGCATTCCACTCCCCTCTGATGGAACCCGCCCGTGCCGAACTTGCTGACGCAATCAATTCTACCCATTTTTCGACACCAATATGTCCTGTATATCAAAATGTTAGTGCAAGCCCTGTTTCAGACCCTGAATTGATCAAGGCTAATCTGATTGCACAGCTTACTGCCCCAGTCCGTTGGACACAAACTGTAAAAAACATGATCGCTGACGGTTGTACTTCCTTTACGGAAGTTGGGCCGGGTTCTGTATTGCAGGGTTTGGTAAAAAAAGTTGACCGGACCATGGCTACGGTTGGAATCAATACATACCATGGTTAAGGAGACAGGAGAAGGGAAAATGAAAGAATGAAGGAATGAAGGAATGAAGTTGCTGGATTACCTTCGACTTTGTCAGTTCAGGAAACCATTATTTTTACAGCTTTTTAATTGTCTCAGCAAGAAAGGTGCAAAGCACCGAAAAATCAAAACAAATCCTTTGATATTTCGATGTTCTGCACCTTTTCTTGTTATATAAATTATTTATATAAATATTTGATTTGCTGCTATTTAGAATGATTGCTATTAAACATCCTTGTTCATCAAACCCATTTTGGTGAATAAATAGAAAATCAGCGAGAGCACGACACCGATAATTGCGGCAAAGGCCATACCTTTTAATTGAACTGATCCGATATTGATGCTTGCACCGCTCACTCCAACTACAAAGGTGATGGCGCCCAGTACCATATTGCTGTTTTTGCTGAAATCAACTTTCTGTTCCACAAACATCCTGAAACCCTGAACTGCAATAACCCCATATAATAACATGGTGATACCACCCATTACAGGACTTGGAATCGTTGAAATTGCAGCGGAAACTTTTCCGATGCAGGAGAAAGCAATGGCAAGAAGAGCAGCACCACGAATAACCCACACAGAATATACACGCGTAATCGCCATTACACCAATATTTTCGCCATAGGTTGTGTTGGGAGGGGAACCTGCAAAACCGGATAGAAGGTTGCTGATCCCATCTCCAAGCAGTGAACGGTGAAGACCGGGGTTTTCCATCAGGTCCGAATTTGTAATCTTACCGGTCACGATTAAATGGCTGATATGTTCTGCCAAAACAACGATGCATGCCGGAGCGATGATGATAATGGCGTTAAAGTCGAAAACTGGAACCTGGAACTTTGGCAAAGCAAACCAATTGGCATTGGCAATAGCCGTTGTATCGACCATCCCCATTGCAAGGGCCAAGAAATAACCTGCAACTACTGCTACAAGGATTGGGATTACCTGCATAAATCCTTTAAACATGACCGAACCCAGCATACCCACGATTAAGGTAAACATTGAAACAATCAACACATTGGGTGCAACAGCAAAAGGAGCAACAACCTGTCCTACAGCAGTTGGCCATGGAGCAAGTCCGGCTTGCTGGGCAGCCACAGGCGCCAGTTCCAATCCGATAATCGCAACAACAGCACCCATTACAGCGGGTGGCATTACGATATCGATCCATTTGATGCCCCAATATTTAACGACATAGGAGATCAGGATGAAGAACAAACCAAAAAAGATAAATCCAGACTGGGCATGGCTGAACCCACCATATGCACTGATGATCAGCAACGACGGGGCTATAAATGCAAAGCTGGAACCCAAATAAGCCGGAATACCACCTTTGGTTACCCAGGAATAGAGCAATGTGCCTATCCCATTCATTAACAAGGCTATAGCCGGATTAACACCCAAAAGGATCGGCACAAGTATGGTCGCGCCAAACATTGCCGTGAGGTGTTGAAAACTTAGAGGCAAGCTCTCTAAAACAGAAAGTTTTTCATGGATACCGATAATTCGTCTTGCCATTTTTTGATCTCCTTGATAATTAAAGACTTAGTTCTATGTATTGAGTGATGCAATCAGCTGTGAAATTAACAATTGTTTTCAGAAATAAATACCTACCAAAATAATTTGGTTTTTACCCCAAAAATTTCACGCAATCATCCGAGACCAGACTTTCCTTCCCCTCGAACCAATCAGGTAATCCGGGAGATTGGACTTTTTCGCCATTTGCCTCCCTTATGGCAACCAACTCATTGAGTTGCAACAACTGTGACAATAAATCCAACGAGGCATCAAAACCATAAGCTTCCAGGACTGCCTGGTCCAGATTTTTCTGGAGATCTTTTAAGATATTTTTCCCCGGCTTTTCGAGATTGCGATAAACTTCGCGCAAGCTTTGCCTGTTGTCCTTCATGATTCGGCTTCTTTCGTTTCTCAGTGATTTTGAGGCTTTTGCAACCACAATGATCTGATCTTTAGTAGGCTTTTGCGGCCAGGGGAAGGTGTCCCAAACACTTTCGGTAGTATATCTTAATCGTTCTTCGAGGGTTGAACATTTGGTTTGAAACCATATCCAATGAATACCTGAATTTATTATACCAAAACTATAATCATCTTCAAAAGCAAAAACCATCAAGGCCGCATTTGGATTGATATCTTTGGAAATAAACTCAAATATTGGCCGTTTTGTAACCTGTGCGCATGAGATATATCTTGTCAACAATGATACTTGATGCAACATATCTTCACGTCTTCGCCACATCTTCCACCAAATATTCAACTGGGCTACCCTTCCATTGGCTTTTGTAATCCCCAATTCTTCATTTTTTGCTTTTTGTGTTACATCTGGTAAGACATTATTCTCTATCTGTTTAAACAATTCCTTATAGGTTGAAGCTTGGTGAATATCCTTGTAAGTAAAATCAATTACAAACCTTTCAGGTTGTGAATTTAAATTGGAAATCATTTCGTCCCCAATTAGAAACGGTTTAAGTACGTCTGAATACTCTGGATGGACTTTCAATAATGTCTTTGCAAGCGAAGCAGATATCAAAAAGCCTATATGCCCATGTGTCTGACCTTGAAATATTTTTTTTGGATTTTTGTTGCTTATAAGGATTTTTGCCCCAGCAACATCGGTTTTTAAACTTAAGCTGCTGTTAATAAAAGTCAATATCTTATTTAATATTCGCCCTTGGTTATCGTAATAATACAATACTTTATCTTTTGCAAACAGTCCTTTTTTCCAACATACAATCGAAACAAATACGGCTGCCTCACCCATCCAAGGCTCCGATGAGACTGCATTGATAATTGTCCCACCGTTTTTAACAATGTAATCCAGACTACCTTCCCTGCTATAGTTTTCCCGTATCGTATTCGTACCGACCAGACCAGCAAATTGATTTGGCTTTAAATACTGATGCGCTTTATAAAACCAATAGACACAAAAGTCTGCACGGCCTGGAACTTCGGGGTAAGCGGTACGCAGTTTATCCAGATATTCAGTACCAAATTCTTGCTGCATCTTGTTCTTGCTTTGGTAAGGCGGGTTGCCAATGATGGCATCGGCTTCCGGCCACGACCGCTGAGAACCATCCTGGTTTAATAGAGCATCTTCGCAAAGGATGTTGCCATCAAGGTTATCGAGTGGGAGCGGTTTGTATTTATTGTCGTGGTCTTCCTTTGTACCAAGCCATGTCAGTTCTTTGGCAATCATTAATGTGACTTTTGCCAATTCTACGGCAAATGGTTTAATATCAATACCTAAAAACTGATTGATTGTAACGTACTTAAATTTAATGAGGAATGGAACTAATCGTTTGGCATCGACCGGTTTATTGAACTTTTCGCGCATTTCGGAAAGCAACCTTTTTTCGAGGAATTTCATTTCCTTATAGGCAATAAAAAGAAAGTTGCCACTGCCACATGCAGGATCGAGTACCTTAAATTGGGACAATTCTGTAAGCAGGTTAAAGTAGTCATCAAGGGTAACTGCACCATCAATCTTATCGAGCCAGGGTTCCACAATAACCGGGGCAACTATTTTCTTGATATCCAGTTCATGGGTATAATGCGCCCCCAACTTGTGCCGTTCTTTATCGTCCAGTGCAGATTCGAATATTGAACCAAAAATAGCCGGGTTAACATTGCTCCAGGTGAACGAAGCGGCCATATCAACCATTGTGATTTCATGTTTTGTCAATTCAATAGGGTATATTTTATCGAAAAGTCCCCCGTTAAAAAAATCCACTCCCTTATAAATACCTCCAGGGGTAATCCCTTCGGTGTTCATGGCATTAAAAAGCCCACTGATCAGGTCATAAGATCTTATGACTTTATCGGGGCCACCGCCGGGTTCCAACAAAAGCTCCTTGATGATCCGTGTAAAAATATGGTCCGGCAATAACTCGGTATCTTCCGCAAAAAGGGTCAAAACCATTTGCAAACAATATTTCAAGCCAATTTCCGGCTGAACTCCCCTTCCAGTTAATGAACAATAAACATCTGATATATAATAAGCTGCTTTTCTGGTGACATCCTCTTTGTTGTAATTGAATATTGGAACCCGGGGTCTGGGGAGCATAAAACCAAATGCTTCCTGGCGTTCGTGCAACTTTGAGAAATGGATTTTTTCAAGGGGTTCGTAAACCTGAATGTTTAAATCATAGATCCAAAATTCGTCAAAATTGCAAAGTATAACATATTGTGGTCGGTTGGGAACAAGTTTCGTCCAATAATCAAAAGCCTGCTGATAATGGATGGTCAGGTCTGCTCCTCGCTTTTTCATTTCGATCAGGACGATCGGTTTCCAGACCAGGTCGGCAAATTTCGTTGTACCTTTCTCGTCCCTTACGCGGAACTCACAATTGGCACCAGCACCTTTCAAGCCTTCAGGGTATCCCAATGTCTGAAAAAAATGATCCAAAAATATCTGTGCCTCACCTTTTTCGTCACCCTTGATGTATCTTTCAACGTAATTGATAAAACCAGTAAAATCCAATCCCATGGCAAAATAATTTGCCGCAATTTAATAAAAAAAAATCGACAGGTACTCCAAATGAAGTACCTGTCGATCAATTATTTCCGCTTATGCGAGCCTGAACACCTTTCGCTTAGGCTCTTACAACCCTTTGCTGATTTACTTCTTCTCCTTTTCCTCCCCTTTTTCTGCTTTGGCTGGTGCTTTTGACAGTAATTTTCCCGCTCCGTCAAAAGAGATTACGAGTTTTTCTTTCCCTTTGGCTGCTTCCATTTCAAAGGTTACAACCCCTTTTCCATCAGTTGATTTCTCAATTTCGTCGAGTTTAAAACCGATGAAATCCTTTGCCAATGTTGCTTTGATCCCCTGTGGAAGTTCGGCTTCCTTTATTTCGACTTCCGACTCCAGGAACTTCCCAGTAGCATCAAACAATGCAGACGATTCGGCCTTGTTCAAAACAAATTCAACTTCAAATTCGCCAGGTTTCTCAACGCTCCATTTCACCTTTTGGGCACCAGGGTATTTAGCGGCAAAAGCAGTTTTGGCTGCAGCAGGTGTTTCGTCTTTGGGCTTCTGGGCAATGGCAAAAACTACGAATGCCATGCAAACGATTAACAACATCAATCTTTTCATCTTCATTTTTTTAAGGGTTAATCCTATAAATATAAGCGCATAACTTTGTAGGAAATTGGTAGTTTACAATTGGTTGTCAAACTTTAAGGCATTCTCCTTTGATTTTTTGAGCTGTTTTCCAAAGGAATAACTAATCCCTGCATAAATCATCCTGGCACTTCGTCTCCTGATCACTTTCTGATAGAGTTCGGGCGTATCGACCACTGAATTGTTCCTTAATGAATTAAACAGATCGGATACCGTAAAAAGAAAAGCCGCCTTTTTCTTAAGGAACTCCTGCCGGAAGCCCAGATTCAAAACAAACGATTGCAACTGTTTGCCTTGCGGCGTCAGTTTTTCCGAGATATAGTTGGAGGTCAATTGCATCATCGAATTTTTGGTGAAATTGACACTCGAATTAAAATTGATCATATAGGAAATGTTTGACTTCTTACTGCTGTATCCCAGGTTTGAAGCATCAATTGTATTCAGAAATGTATTGGAACTAAAGTTGACATTGATGATTTTGGCCAAAGTAGTAGCGACAATAAACTCAAATCCGGCAGAACTGCTTTTGGAAAGGTTGGACGTAGTGGTTATCAGGACGGAATCGTTCATGTATCTTGTGATACTGGTCATACCATTGTACTTGTACCGGTAATAAATCGTCGAAGTGATTGTAGTTGCCTTATTCTTGTATTGATACCCAAATTCTACCGAATGAATTTCTTCCGGCTTCAGCCTTGGGTTACCAACCCTGAGATTGTAGGGATCCTGATATTCTGGAAATGGGTTCATTTCATCCCCTTCAGGGCGGCGGATCCGGTGACTGTAATTCAACTGAAACTCATGCGCATCGTCCTTTTTATAGGATAAATGCAGCGAAGGGTACAACCTGAAATAATCGTTGTTGATCAGGCTATCGGTTGTTACCTGATGCGATTTTATGACTGCCTGTTCAGCTCTTACCCCTCCAAGAATCCCAAATTTACCAAATTCCTTCTCAAAGGTGGAATATAGAACATTAATATGCTCATTGTAAATAAATTGATTGGATTTAACAAAGTCCTTTTGCCAGATATTGGAAACAGGGTTGAGCGTTTCTCCATAAAAATCCATATCATTTTTCCTGGTTTCAAGAATATATCCCGCTTCAAATTTGCTGGTTTCCGATAACGGATTGACATATTCGACCGACAATTGCGATTCATTATCGTCCTGTTTGATCAAGGTATTGTCAAAGGTCGTGCTTTGTTCTGGCATCCTTAAAACATTTGTATAATGGTTGTCTTCCTGTTCCTTCTGAGCTGAGGAGGTATAATCCATTGTCAGTTCGTGCCCATCCTTGTCGAAAGCATGTTTGTAATTGAGCGTATATTCAAGGCTATGCTCATACTCAGGATCCAATCTGTAACGGTCCAGGTATTTAATAAGTTGATGGTCCTGGTCTTCATTTTGGGTGCTGGTCAATCCTGTCTTGTATTGATCGCGGTTATTGTAATTTCCGGAAATCCCAAATTCGTTGTGATTGTTAATTTTAAGATCAAACCCACTATTGATAATATGGGACAGGGGCCGCGATTTCTCCTGGGCATCCATGTTGATATAACCAAATGTATTGGTTGTAAGGTCCGTATGTTTTCGCGAATCCAAAGTATATCTTAGCCTGTCGTCCTGGCGTAAACTGTACGACCCGAAAATATTTACTTTTCCTGTATTGTAATTGGCGACAACATTCCCATTGTAGCGGTCATCATTTCCAACATTCGACATGATGGTACCGTTCATTCCTAAACCCTTGTTCTTTTTAAGCACAATATTGATGATCCCGGAAGTCCCATCAGGCTTGAACTTAGCAGAAGGATTTGTAATAACTTCGATCCGGTCGATCGAATTTGCCGGCATCTGTTGGAGTACTGCGGCCCTGTTGGTTCCCATCAATGCCGATGGTTTCCCATTGATAAGGACCATCACATTCTCCGATCCGCGCAAACTGATATTCCCATCAATATCAACAGCTATCGAGGGCACATTTTGCATCAGGTCGCTCACTGATCCCGTCTTGCCGATCACATCCCTTCCTACATTAAATACTTTCCGGTCGATTGAATTGGTGTAGGTTGACTTTTGCCCTACGACCTCGACATCATCAATTTCCTTACTCGACACCGATAATCCCAACATGCCAAGATCGATCAAACGGGTTTTTTCGTTGATTGTAAATAATTGTGATTCAAAGGGTTCGTATCCTATAAAACTATAGGTAATTTTGTATTTCCCATCAGCGATCTTGTCAAGGTTAAAGCGGCCTTTTGCATTTGTAGTGGTCCCATTAATAACAGTCCTATCCGAATCCTTTTGGAGCACAACATTTGCAAACTCGATGGGCTGTTTGCTTTCCTTGTCTATGATAATTCCGGTAATAGTACCTTTGATCTGTTTTTGTGCTGAAAGATTCAAGAAAACAATGACCAATAAGGACATTGTCAATAATTTATTAACCATCCTTTAATTTAATGAATAAGCAGAATAATGTAATCAATGCCAAAATTAAACGGAAAGGTTGTAGAAAATTGGGATTTGAAAAACCCTCTTAAAAATATTGAAATACAATCTCTTTGTGGATCAAGAGGCCAAAAGGAATTATAATCTTACTCGGATATTCCTGTCAGGAGTGGCACAAAAACAAAGCCTCCTTTGTCTTCCTCTGTATATTCGGATTCGCTGATGCGTATGATGATTTTCATGATCTGAAGGTCGTTTGTCCCTACCGGGATGACCATGATCCCACCCACTTTTAATTGCTGTTTTAACGGTTCAGGGACAAACGAGGCTCCGGCGGTCACAATAATCTTATCGAATGGTCCGTAGGTAGGAAGTCCCAGATAGCCATCGCCATAGAAAAATTGTGGACGGAAACCCAAAGTTGGAAGGAAATTTCGTGCAAAATCATACAATGCCCGTTGCCGTTCGATTGTATAGACAGTCGCACCCATTTTGCACAACACGGCAGCCTGATAGCCCGAACCGGTCCCAACTTCAAGAACCTTGTCGAACTTCATTATTTGCAACGATTCGGTTTGAAAAGCGACCGTATAAGGCTGGGAAATGGTTTGTCCCGCGGCAATCGGAAATGCCTTGTCGATATAGGCAAACTGGAGGAAACCCGTATCCATGAACAAATGGCGCGGAATCGATCCGATGGCATCCAGGACCCGCTCGTCTGATATCCCCTTTTGCCTGATTTCTGCCACTAATTTCTTGCGCATCCCCTGATGCCGAAAATTATCTTCTATTTGAACCATTGGTTAGTCGAAAGTATCTTAACCGGTGACAAAATAAATACCGGTAAAAATCGTTAAATAAATTCATTAAAGCTCAAAAATACGATAAAATAAGGCTTTATCAACATGAACCGGTTGATAAATAGCCGTTGAATAAACCTAAAGGAATAGGGTATAGAAGTATATTTGTATCAGAATGTTAAGCACTGCAATCATATTACCTGGCGAGTCAGGAATGCTCCCGATAAGTTCACTCCATTCAATTGAAGGGGTGGAATGGGAAGGTATTTTCTACTCAGGCAAAAAGCAAAACCACCCAATTACGAAGGCTTCAATTTTCTCATCTCCCGAAATAATGCCCAGGTTGTGTGATTTACTCATTGTTATCGATCCCTATTTTTGCAATTTCGATTACTTATCGTTTGCCATCAGAAACGGGTGCCATCTGTTCCTTTCAGATAAATTAAGACTAACAATTGAAGAACGGAGCCAGTTGATCCATCTTGCCAACGAAGGGGGAACTTACATTCAGGTCCAGAACGACTTCCTTTTCCACCCTTTTCAGGAAAAAATCAAATCCCAAACAAACCGAACCTGTTTCATTGAGGCCTTACAATCAGCCCCATCACAACCTTACCGACTGAATGAGTTCCTTTTAAACAATCTGTTAATGATCCTGAGGGCTGCAGACTCACAGCTCCATAAGTTCAGTGTTTTCTGCGGGACAATCCCATTGAGCCAGCCCGATATTTTGAATGTCCACATCCAGTTTAAGAACGCCTCTGTGGCATCGTTAACGCTCAAGTTTATAGAACAGCACCCATCGCACATTCTATCCATTTATACAAATGGGGAAATTACCACATTTGATTTTGTGCATGATAAAATCGACCATTATCCGGTAAAGGAAACACATGGCCCCATATCGAAAAGTTCGCCCGATCCATTACAGGAACAGATTGCCGATTTTGTGAGGAACATTGCTGGAAAAAACAATCCGGGATTCAGCCTTCACGACGAGATCCAGGTATTTCAATTGATCGAAAAAATAAAGGAAAAAATTGAATTGCAATCGTTTAAGCTACAGTAGGGCGGGGAGAATTAATAATTAAAGAATTAAAAATGAAGAATGGAAAGAGGATGGGGAGACTTGGAGAGGGAGTAAAGGGGAGAAACGGAGACAAGAGACCTGATGATTAATATATGTACTTCCAGTTTAAGTACGATCAAGCCAGTTGCCAGTTGCTAGCCGCTTTCGATTAATGGAATACGGTCATTGCGTCCGCACGATCAAGCCAGCCGCCAGTTGCCAGTTGCCAGCCGCTTTTATTGAGAATCAAATTTAAAGATTAAAATAGTATTAAAATGAAAATCAATCATATAGGAATCTGGACCAATCACTTGGAAGAATTACGCGAATTCTATTGCACCTATTTTGGAGCAAAATCGAACGAAAAATATGTCAATCAGGTAAAGCAGTTTTCCTCCTATTTCCTGACCTTTGAAACCGGGGGGTGCAGCCTTGAACTCATGAATAAACCAAACTTGTTGAGTCCTGATATACTAATGCTAAATAACCTGGTTGGATTGGCACATTTTGCCTTTTCTGTTGGCTCAAAGGAGGAGGTCGATTCAATCACGGAACGTTTCAGGCAAACCGGTTATCCAATCTACAGCGAACCCAGGTTTACCGGGGACGGGTTTTACGAGAGTGCCATCAAGGATCCAGATTGTAATATCGTGGAGATTACGATTTGATATTGAAAGTACTAACTAGAAGAAACGCCTAGCTGTTACAGTGCAAAAAAGTGGTCCGTAAATCACAATCTTAGAAGATTTTACTTTGGGATTGTCCCTACGAATCAAACGACTGTATGATAAAGGGTTAGCAGTGGCAATCTGTTTGGTGCGGCAATCCTATGTTTGAAGTACTTTCAAAACATTGTTTTTGGCGCGGTGCCTCTTAGTTTGGGATTGCTTTTCCGATAAATCGGAACAAGTCGTCGTGCAGATGATTCCATTTCAAATGTAGAATGTGCTGCACTCCGTGCAATGACAGGTCATGAGGGTGAAAGTGCCGTTTTGTTGTTTGTTATGTCCCTCCAACTTTTAAAACTTTATGGCACACTCCGCAATTTTGCTTGTTTTCCCAAGGCGTTGACATTGGGTTAGGGTATGCTGGGGCCTACAGCCTGTTGACCGTGCCGGGATGGTGATGGTGCAAAACAAAATGGTTTGCAATGAATTTGTGATGAAAGTCTCACTCTCTGAACTGTCATTGAGATCCAATCGGCTGTATATTAAATGGTTAGCAGGTTTATAGTGTTTGGTGTGGCAATCCCACTTTCACAGTAGGTTAAAATCAATATTTTGTCCACCAAAGAATAAAAAAAATGTAACTTTGCATAAATTACATAAAAAGAAATGTTATGCCAGAAATTAGTCGATTTTATGGATTGATTATCTATATGTATCCAAAAGATCATTTTCCACCTCATTTGCATGCAAAATATGGTGAGGACTGGGCTGAAATTTCGATTACTACAGGTGAAATCATCGTTGGTAAATTGCCTAAAAGGGCAATGAGATTGGTGGAAGATTGGATTGAATTGCACACAAACGAATTATTGGAAAATTGGAAAGAGAGCCTGAGTGAGAATCCTAATTTCAAAAAAATAGAACCTTTAAATTAATACTGCCATGATGCATTTAATAAAAGAAATAAAAGAGGTAAATAATTTTGAGTTGCTGTTACTTTTCAATAACAATGAAATCCGTAAAGTAAATCTGGAACCCAAATTAATAGAATGGACGACTTCACCACAAAGCAAATTCGGTCAATTATTAAACCTTTCCTTTTTCAAAACTATTCGGTTGGACAGTGAGATGGAAACTGTGGTATGGGACAATGGTATTGATTTATGTCCCAATGTTTTATACGAAATGAGCCAATCTTCATAATTATTTACCCGAACACCAAGTTTGGAACGATTTCAAATTTTGTCCCGTTCTGTATTACGCTCAATATCCGATCCTGAGCGAGAAAGTGCCGTAATATTGTTTGTGTTCCCCCAACTTTTGAAACTTTGTGGCGCAATCCTCAATTTTGATTGTTTTCCAAAGGCGTTGCTAATGGGGTGTTGTTTCATCGTTTCCCAAACCGTTGCGGTTGGGTTAGGTTAAGCATGAGCAGTATCGAAGCGTTTCAAGATTTTTAGGATTTAGCGGTTGCGGCTACTTTGCGCCAATATTTTGGAAAGAGCCTGCGGGTCATGCGATTTCCAATCGCATTAGTTCACTTCGATTGGAAATCAAAGGACCCTATCGTGCCTAACCATGCTGTTGCGTTTTTAGGCTATGCTCCGGAATCGATTTCAAACTCCTTCTGCATTCACCACTAATAGGGCCGTATACCCCGAATTTATGTTCGTTCCAATCATCTACGTTGCCGATTAAAAGGTCTTGAATAGAGGGCAAAAAAGAGTTTCATAAAATCCTAATATTGAAATTTAGGATTTTATGAAACTCTTTAAATATAAAATAGATAGACTAGACCCTAAAGCTAATCCAACTTAAAAAATCAAGCTATTTCTTTACAAATTCCCAATATTCATCCACAATCTCTGTTGTGTATTGCTCCCAGTAAGCAGGGGAAACCTTCTTGCCATCAGCTGTCTTTAACGACATTTCATATACGGCAATTACCGGATTGAACACCAGATCGGTAACACCTAAAGTATAGGTTGCCGGAGCTTCGACGGCGTGAGCCTCTTCCACAACAATCACTTCAAAATGATTAAATTCCAGTAATTCCTTTAAAAAATCCCGACGCAACGAGGTTAGCCCTTTTTCAACAATAGTGCAGCGTGTACCAGCGATCTCCTCAACGATATGTTTAGCTTTTAAAGTCATGATCTTTCGTATTTACTCTTTCTATAAACTATATAACCATCATTATAATAGGCCTTTACTTTATGACTGGAAATGCCCCATGCTCCCAGCTCCATGCCCTTAGCCCGCATCTATTGCATAATCCCGTAACTCAGACTACTGATGATTTCATAAACCTTGGCCCAGAAACCGAGGAAGAAAATGCCCAACCCTGCAATCAACAGCCCAGCCCTTGTAGCCAAGTCGCTTTTGAAAAAGGCCAATGGCGTTTCATTCTTGTTGATAAACATTGCTTTCACAACAAGCAGGTAATAATACAATGAAATGGTAGCATTTAAAACTGCGATAAAGACCAACCAGTAATAACCGCCCGATGCTGCTGATGCAAAAAGGAAGAACTTTCCGAAGAAACCTGCAACCGGAGGAATACCTGCCAAAGAAAACAAGGAAAGCATCATCAACAAGCTCAGTTTCGGATTGGTCCGGTAGAGACCGTCATAATCATCCATCGACTCTTTGCCGGTAACTGTCGAAATAGCCGAAACCACGCCGAACGCACCAAGGTTCGAGAAGATGTAAACCAAAACGAAGTAGATCACGGAGGTCATCCCCATTACATTGCCACCTAAAATACCAAGAAGGATAAAACCTGCCTGGGCAATCGATGAAAATGCAAGGAACCGTTTCATGTTTTTCTGGCGCATCGCAAATAAGTTACCGACTGTCATGGTCAAGACAGCAATCAGGTAGAGGATATTCTTATAAACCGCTGCAAGTGAACTAAATACAGTGAACATCACAATAATCAGGATAAAAGCTGCTGCTCCTTTGGAAATAACAGAAAGATAGGAAGTTACGTTAATCGGTGCACCTTCGTAAACATCAGCTGTCCACAAGTGGAAAGGTACCAACGAAATTTTGAACGACATTCCACTAAAGAAGAAAATAAACGCAAGCAACTGTAGTGGTGTATTTGCATAAACTTTGGTGATCGTATCAAAATAAATAGAACCTGTTGAACCATAGATCATTGAAATCCCAAACAAAAGGATACCGGAAGAGAGAGCCGAGCTAAGAATCAATTTGATCCCAGCTTCTGCAGACTTTGTCTGATGATGTGTATAAGCGGCCAAGGCTGCAACTGGAATTGTAGCGAGTTCCAAACCCAAATAGAACATTAAAAAATCGCCCGAGGAGATCATAAAGTTCATCCCGATCAGGGTAGAGAAAAGCAGGATAAAATACTCGCTTATTTTCTCCCTGTTCTCTTCTTTCTTTAACCAGGTAACAGATTGCAGAAGAATGATAAACACGCCGATATTCAGGATATTTTTCATCATGATCAGCAAAGGGTTCGTCCGGTACATTCCCCCAAAGAGGGTATTCGATCCTTCGGGGATAAATCCTACCAACAAATTCACGAAGAACAACCCGAGTGTGATCGGTATGATGTAATGCTTGTGCCTGTTATGAAGGTTCAGATCAATTATGAGTACAACCAATGCCAGCAATGTGAGCATCAGTTCATGTCTCATGGTCAGAAAATCGTTAAAGTTCATATAATGCAAACTTATTAAACTGAATAATTCGATTTAAAACAAACTCGTTATTTGAATGGACGAAAGCCTTTCAACAATCGGTGCAAGACTGAAATTAATCATATTGGAGAGCCACAGTGGAGCCATCCCGATGGCTGTAATGGCCAAAACCAGCGAAATGGTCGAAATCCTTTCATACCACTTAGCATCAGTTAGTTCAAGGAAATGGTGATCTTTGATAGGTCCCAGTAATAGGATTCCTACCACCCTTAAAATGTAAACTGCGGTTATGACGATCGAAGAAGCAGCAACGATGGTGATCACACGGTGGAAAACATCGGTATGCTGATAAGAACCTATAAAAATGGTCATCTCGGCAACAAACCCACTAAACCCTGGCAATCCAAGCGATGCAAGACCTGCGATGACATAAACAACGCCCAAGAATGGGATAACTTTCATCAAACCACCCATTTCGCCAATGATACGGGTGTGGGTCCTTCCATAAATCATCCCAATCAGAGCAAAGAAAAGTGCTGTCATCAAACCGTGGGAGATCATCTGGATAATGGCACCATTCATCGCTGTCTGGTTCATCATCAAAACTGCAAACAGTACAAGACCACAGTGGCTTACAGAAGAATAAGCGTTGATGTATTTAAGGTCGGTTTGAACGATGGCTGAAAATGCCCCGTAAACCACACTAATGGAAGTAAGAATAAGGAAAATCCAGGCTTGTTCGTGGGCAGCTTCCGGCATCAGGAAAATGGCGACCCTAAATGCACCGTATCCCCCTAATTTCATCAACACGCCCGCATGCAACATCGAAACGGCTGTTGGCGCTGAAGCGTGACCGTCAGGTGACCATGTGTGGAAAGGGAAAAGGGCACCAAGAATACCGAAACCGATAAAGGTAAACGGAAACAAGAACCGTTGCATTCCAATTGGAATATTCACTTTGGATATTTCCATGATACTAAATGTCAAATGATTGGTATCAGGATTTGAGAAGAAGTAAATTCCCAATAATCCAACGAGCAATAAAGCTGAACCCGCCATAAGCATCAAAGTCAGTTTCATTGCAGAATACTCTTTAGGACCTGAACCCCAGATTCCAATTAAGATATACATCGGAATTACCGCCACTTCATAAAAAAGGAACATTGTAAAAAGGTCGAGCGAAATGAAGAAGCCATAAACACCGGTTGCAAGGATGATCAGCGAAATAAAAAATTCACGCGGAAGGTATTCCATTTGCCATGATGCAAAAACTCCGGCAAACACCACCACACCTGTCAGGCCAATCATTGCCACCGAAATACCATCAACACCAAGCGAGTAATGGATATTTAAAGTTGGGAACCACACCACATCGTAGGTAAACAACATCGCTGCTGTGTTTCCGGCCGACCGTTCAGCAAGATAGAGGTAAATTAATACCGCTGCCATTATAAGTTGTATTCCCATCCCGATTGCAGAGGCTAACCGGGCCTGTTTCAGATCTTTGGTCAGCATAATAGCACCGACCGTCAGCATGGGGATTATTACAAATAAATTAAGTATATTCATTTCGTATTCAGTTTCTTAGAATAGATAGACAAAAATGAGCACCAAAATCACAGTTCCGCTAATAAATACGTATCCGTATTGTTGCAACTTACCTGATTGAAATTCCTTGATCGCAACCGAGGTATATTGTGTGACACCTGCAATGCCGTTCATAGTGCCATCGATAATGTGGCGGTCGAACCAGGCAATGGGCTCAGAAATATAGCGATAGATAATTTTACGGGTCACGAACAAGTAAACCTCATCCATATAGAACTTGCGGTGTGCCCATTTGTATAGGTGCTTTAATGTACCTGCAACCTTATCAGGAATGGCTGTTTCCGATTTATACATTACAGTTGCAATGATAATGCCAAGCAATCCGATCAGGACGGATGGAATTGCGATCATCCATTCGGTATGAGTTTCAAGAGGAAGACCATCCGAAGTTACGAGGTTATGGAATGGCAGGAAGCCTGCAAAAATAGATCCGAATGCAAGGACCATTAATGGGACTGTCATTACATAAGGAGCTTCATGTGGTGTATGGTGATAATGCCTGTCTTTTCCCCAGAATATTCCGTAATAAAGGCGAAACATGTAAAAAGCTGTCAGACCGGCGACAATAAATTCGATTGCAAATAGGAGTTTGTTACTGTGGAAAGCGGCAACCAAAATTTCATCCTTACTAAAGAAAGCTGAAAATGGAGGGATACCTGCAATTGTGATACAAGCAATCAAAAAGGTAATGTGGGTAAAAGGCATGTACTTGCGCAGACCGCCCATCCCAGTAATTTCATTTGTATGAACGGCATGGATCACTGCACCTGCTCCAAGGAACAAAAGGGCCTTAAACATGGCGTGGGTAAATAGGTGGAAATTAGAGGCCATAAAACCCAAACCTTCTTCGCCCCCGAATCCTGATACTCCAAGAGAGAGCATCATGTATCCAATCTGGGACATCGTTGAGAAGGCAAGAATCCGTTTAATATCTGTTTGTGTACAGGCAATTACGGCTGCGAAAATTGATGAAAACCCTCCAACCCATGCGACAACATGCAAGGCATCGGGCGCCCCAAGAGCATAAACCGGGAAAAGGCGGGCTACAAGATACACACCGGCAACAACCATGGTAGCTGCGTGGATCAATGCAGAAACCGGAGTCGGGCCTTCCATAGCATCTGGCAACCAAATGTGCAACGGGAACATGGCAGATTTTCCAGCGCCCCCCACAAATATAAGGATCAATGACCAGGCCAGAAGCGACATCCCCATAAAGACTGCACCACCTTTAGAGGCGATTGCCGGTCCGGCAGGATTCGTCAAAGTTTGGAAATCAAAGGTTCCGGTTGTAAACGAAAGCATCAGGATACCGATCAAAAAACCAAGGTCGGCAAACCGAGTAACAATAAATGCCTTTTTGGATGCTGCGACAGCACTGGGTTTCTCGTAATAATATCCAATTAAAAGAAAGGAAGAGACACCTACCAATTCCCAGAAAATATACATCTGGAAAATGTTGGTGGCCAATACCAATCCCAACATCGAGAAGCTAAACAACGAAAGGAACGAGAAAAACCTATAGAATCCGGGGTCACCTTTCATGTATCCAATGCTGTAGATGTGGACCATCAGCGAAACCGTGGTAATCACAACAAGCATCATCACCGAAATAGGGTCAATCAGGACACCCAGGTTAATTGTGAGCTTATCGGTCAGGTGCAACCAGGTTACTTCAAAAGCTTTGATGGAAGTATAACCTGTACCGGCAACATGCTCCGAAACAAAATAGCGAAAAGCTGTTGCGTAAGATAAAATTGCCCCAATCCCAAGACCAGAAGTCCCGATTAATCCGGCAATAAAAGGCTTCATTTTATGCCCCTGTAACCCAAGTAGCAGGAAAACAAAAAATGGAATCAGAGGAATGAGCAGTGTGTATGTATAATCGGCCATAATTGATGATTGTCTTTTTCGGTTAATGAATTATCAATATTTCATCTCATCGACATTTTCAACATCGACCGATTTAAAATTGCGGTATATATTAATGATAATGGCAATCGCAACTGCGGACTCGGCTGCGGCAACTGCAACAACAATCAATGTGAAAAAATGTCCCTGAAGTTGCTGAGGATAGAGATACCTGTTAAAAGCCACAAAATTAATGTTCACAGAATTGAGGATCAGCTCAACTGACATAAGCATTGTAATCAGGTTCCTGCGGGTCAGAAATCCATAGATGCCGATGAAAAACATCAACGTACTGATTACCAAATAATAACTGAGTGGGATGTTCTGAATCATATATTTATAGAATTATCTGAAACTTAGTGTTTTAAATGTTGATCAGAAATTATTTTTTAATTCTTTCCTTTTTGGCAACTACAATCGCACCGATCATGGCAGCAAGCAAAAGCACGGAAATAACTTCAAAAGGAAGTGCATAACCATCCCTCTTATAAGAAATCAATGCATTACCCACATCGGTAATGTTGTATTGCGGATCTGTACCTGGATTTGGAACAAAGGTGAACCTTAAAATGGTCATCAAGGTAAGGATGGCGCCTGCCCCAACAGATAATGCAGAAAGGACACTTTGTTTCACCGGAGCCATCGCCGCCTTTTCGCTTACATGACTTGTAAGAAGAATGGAGAAGATGATCAGAACCACAATACCACCTGCATAAACCGTTAACTGCACAGCTGCAAGGAAGTTATAATTAAGTGCAAAATATAAACCGGCAGTTGAGATCAGTACAAACAGCAGATAAACAGCAGCCCGAAGGACTTTTCTGCTTGTAACGGTCAACAATGAGAAAATGACAATCATTGCACCAAAAAGAAAAAACATTACCTGGTTAAGCATAATTCTAAATCTTTAAATATCTTAATTTATTCTTTAACCCCAGCAGCGATTACCGAACCCGGTTGATTCAATACCTTGGTCAATTTGGCACGGTCCCAGACCGCATGTTCAAATTTCTGTCCCATGACAATAGCCCCTGTTGGACAAGCCTTTACACAAAGGTTGCAAAAGGTACACATGCCCAGGTGGTAAATGTGCTGATCAATGATCCGTTTCTTCTTCCCTTCCGGGGTCAAAATCGATTTTGATATAATTTCGATCGATCCATTCGGACAGTTAATTTCGCAAATCCCACAACCGGTACATAAGTGTTCATTTTTTTCGGAATGGGGCATGATCACCTCGCCACGAAAACGTTCGAACATCACAAGGGTATCGCGATTTTCGGGATACTGATGGGTCAGGTGTTTCCACGGGGTGAAAAAGTACTTTGCAGTCACTTTCATCCCGGTCAAAAGTGTCCATAGACCTTTGAAGATTGAAACGATATATTCGATAAAAGACTTCATATCTACTTATTGATCAGTTAAAAATGAAATTTTGTCAGCACAACGAGGGCCATCAGTAAAATATTGACCAGGTTAATCGGGAGAAGGTATTTCCACTCCAGTGTAAGGATCTGGTCAACCCGAAGGCGTGGAAAGGTCCATTTGAACCACATGATAATGAAAATCACGAAAAGAACTTTCCCAAAGAACCATATAAACGGAGGGATGAAATCCATCACATGATTGAACGACTCCAAATTCCCGAAGTGCAATGGCATCCATCCGCCAAGGAACACGGTGGCAGCAACAGCCGATATGATGAACAGGTTGATGTATTCAGCAAGGAAGAACATTGCAAATTTGATTCCTGAATATTCGGTGTGAAAACCTGCAACCAATTCCGATTCAGCTTCCGCAAGGTCAAAAGGGCCACGGTTCGTTTCTGCTGTGCCTGCAACAAGAAATACAACGAAGGCAATGATTGCTGGAACATGACCCGAAAAAATGAACCAAGCATCGCGTTGTCCTTCAACGATTGCTGAAAACTGCATTGTACCAGCAAAAACAACCATGGTCATCAGCGAAAGCGAAACCGATAATTCGTAGCTCAGGATTTGTGCGCCACTACGCATAGCGCCAATTAAAGAATACTTGTTGTTGCTTGACCATCCTGCGAGCAAAATACCGATGACCCCAACCGATGAAACAGCAGTGAGGTAGAAAACACCGATGTCAAAGTCCATCGACTGGAGACCCGGTGCAAATGGTAAAACCGAGATCGCAAGAAAGGAAGCAATAATCACAAGATAAGGGGCAAGATTATAAAGGAAGTAATCAGCCTTGCGTGGCATGATCAACTCCTTCATTAACAGCTTAATAAAGTCTGCAATCGTTTGAAGCAGTCCCCATGGGCCAACTCGCATAGGCCCCAGTCGCTGCTGAAATGCCGCACAAACTTTCCGTTCGGCATATACCAGAAACAAACCGAAAACCGCGATAAATAAAAGATAAACCACCCCTACAATTACCCACTCAATGGTGGTAGCTACAAAAGGTGAAAAACTTTCTGCCAATCCCACGTGTATGTTGTGGGTCAACGTTGTAAAGTCATAAATATTAAAAGCCATATTGAAAATATCTTTAGCGTCAGTGTTGATCTTCAATGTATATTACCGGTCGATATCTGGGATAATCAGGTCGAGCGTTGACATAATTGCCACAAGGTCGGCGATTTTATGACCCGTTGCCATTTTATTCAGGGCAAAAAGATTTGAAAATCCAGGAGACCTGAATTTTAGACGATAAGGATTCTTTTTCCCATCGCTCACGATAAATACGCCAAATTCGCCCCTGGCCGATTCGACCCTTTGGTAGAACTCACCTTCAGGAAGTTTGAGCACCCCTTTCATTTTAACTGCATAATCCCCGGCAGGGATATTGTCAATTAATTGTTCTATAATGGAGATTGATTCGTACATCTCTTTGATACGCACCTCATAACGGGCATAGGTATCGCAACGGTGATCGAGGATCTCGTTGAATTTAACAAAAGGATATGCACTGTATGGAACATGTTTGCGGACATCGCACGAAAAGCCGGAAGCCCTTCCTGATGGCCCTGTTACACCATATTCAATGGCATCTTCCTTTGTAAGATAACCAATCCCTTCGGTACGTTCTTTTAAAATGACATTGCCAGAAAGCAATTTATCATACTCGGGAAGTTTGGTTTTGAAATATTTGAGATAGTCTTTTACCCTTTTCTGAAAATTGGGGTGTATATCTGCCATTAATCCACCAGGCGTATTGTAACTTACTGTCATCCTGGCACCACAAGTTTCCTCAAAGATATCGAGGATCAATTCGCGGTCGCGAAGTCCGTAGAAAAAGGTTGTCAATGCCCCTAAGTCCATTCCGAAAACACACCACCACAACTGGTGGGATGCCAAACGGCTGAGTTCATCCATGATAGTACGGATGTATTTGACCCGGTCGGGCACTTCAACCTGAAGAGCCTTTTCGACACACAGTGCAACAGCTTCGTTGTTCATATGAGCAGAAAGGTAGTCCATACGGTCGGTAAGGTGGATGATCTGCGGATAGCTGATCGCCTCGCACATTTTTTCTATCCCACTGTGGATATAACCTGAATGTGGCTGAACATTAAGGACTTTCTCACCCTCAAGTTTGACCAATAAACGTAACACCCCGTGGGTAGAAGGGTGCTGCGGGCCCATATTTACCAGATATTCATCGGTAGCGAGCCTGTCGTTATTTATAATGACCTCTTTTATTTCGGACATAATTCTATCGTTCTACTATTCTTACTTCGTCCACATAATCTTTTCGAAGGGGATGACCCCAGTCGTCATCAAGAAAGACACGGCGCAAATCGGTGTGGTTGTTGAAACGGACACCCAGCAAATCATAGACTTCGCGTTCATGGTATTTAGCCGTCACCCACACACTGCTAACCGTATCGACTGCAGGATTGACCCTATCAGCCGTTTTAACCTTCAAAACCATTGTATGCCGGTGTTCAAGCGACTCCAGATGGTATATAATTCCCATGTTTTGGGGATAATCGACTCCGGTAAGGCAAAAAAGATAGTCGAATGAGGTCTCTTTTTCTGTTTTCAACTGATTGGCAGTCTCAAGAAGGGAAGAATTGACAACAGTCATCTCAACATATTGAGGGCCTGTTTTGATCTCTGCCTCCGGAAACCTTTCAGTCAGGTATGCTTTTAATTCTTCGTTAGTCATATGACCTAATATTTAAAGGGGCGATTTATCAGAGAGAATCGGCTTTGCTTCAGAGTAATTGACTTTGCCGAAATTTTTGGTTTTTTTGATCTTCTTTTGCAATTGCATCAAACCAAAAAGGAAAGCTTCAGGGCGCGGAGGACAGCCAGGAATATAAACATCAACCGGAATAACATGGTCGGCACCTTTTACAACTGCATAGGAGTTGTAGAAAAATGGGCCACCCGATACGGCACAGGCTCCCATGGCCATCACGTATTTTGGATCGGGCATCTGTTCGTATAACCTTTTCAGCACAGGTGCCATCTTGTAGTTGATGGTTCCCGAGATGACAAGCAAGTCGGCCTGTCTTGGCGAAGGCCGTGCAACTTCAGCACCAAACCGTGCAAAGTCGTGGCGCGATGCACCTGCAGACATGAACTCAATTGCACAACACCTTGTACCAAAGGTAAGTGGCCACAATGAATTTGCCCTTGCCCAATTGACCAACGCATCGAGTTGCGCCAGTATAATACCTCCACCTTCGTATTCTGCGATGATAGGGTAATCATTTTTCCCGAAATCGCTTTTTTTATTTATTCCCATCTTAAAGCATGTTTTTTCCAACCATACAACAGACCCAATCCCAAAATCGCAAAGAAGATCAGGACTTCAATAAATCCGGTTAAACCGGCAGTTTTCATCACAATCGCCCATGGAAAAAGAAAAATCGTCTCCACATCGAAAATGAGAAAAAGGATCGCAAACAAATAATACCCTACGGTATATTGAAGCCAAGCATCGCCGATGGTCTCAATACCACACTCATAAGGTTCAAATTTTGTTGCGTTGACAGATGTTGGGGGAACATAACTGGAAAAGAGGATTGCCAATCCTACCAGGGAAACCGCTGCAAGAAAAAATACTAAAAGTGCGCTACTCTCCATATTCTAAATATTAAACAATCTAAGTCAAAACGTAGTTTAGCCAACAAATGAGGTTAGCCAAACGAAGCGGCAAAGGTAAAAATTAAAATTATCCACAAATCTAAATGGGATTTTTTTTTAATGATATTGATATTTATCAACCCGTTAGCAACAGAATGTGTAAAAATCCCTGCGCGAATTGATACACATGATCGATAAATCGCCAGATTTATCGATCACTTTACTTTCGGTCAAACCCAACAAAGTGTCGATAAAAGTGGTGCTAAAAGTGGCAGCGATCAACAACATTCCCTGCTTAAGACCAAGGCTGTGCAAAAGGGCTGCCCGCTGCAAACGCCATGTTGCAGAGTGGCTCTCAACGACCTGAAAAGGAAACCTGAACTTTCCGAACAGCCTCTGGACAGAAAAAAGGTTTGCCTGTACCGTGTTTTGATCGGCAGTGCCACTCTCCTCAGCAACAAACAGATCGACGGTTGCGCCATTGTGCCGGCCAAGGTAGCTCGCCCATAAGGCAAGGTCCTTGCTTTTTTTCATATAACCTATCGGGACAACAACCCGCTTATAAACGTCATTTATATTTGCCCTTGCAGATACAAACAAAAAAGGGAACAAGGAGTACTCAAGAAGTGGCAAAAGCTTAGCAGATGCAGTTTTTGGTGCCACCAGCACCAGACATTCGTAACGCTGGGCGAGATCTTTTAACGTGTCAAGGACCGGCGTTTGCAAAACAATGTATTTAACCGGATAGTTTGGTAACAAAGGGGCAATTTTCGAAGCCATTCCACTTAGGCGGGCTTCTGCAATCTCAATGTTTTCATGGTGTTTGGCATCGAGGTGATGAAAAAGACAAAGCTCCTTTTTTAGGGTCATGGCTAAGGTTACACCATGTAAAACCGCGTTGTCCATTTCTGCCGAAAAATCACACCAAACGAATATTTTCTGTTCCCCATTTTCCATTGGCCAAAAATAAGAATAATATTAAACGATATTGACTTTGATTCTTTGTGAATCTTAGTGACTCCTATATAACTCTTTGTAACCCATTGGTAACCAACGGGTATTTTGGGCTGTATTTATGCGACTTGCTTTAATTTGTTTATCTGTTTTTCTAGTTTTTTGATTTTTTCTTCTCTTGATTTTTCATGGTTTTCAATT
>CAIYPA010000282.1 GCA_903927965.1 uncultured Bacteroidia bacterium
CCAAATCCGTTCATCATTCCAAATTCGATTGGGTTTTTGATGCTCTTATAGAAGAAACCGACCATAAATTGTTCTGCAGGACGTGGAAAATACTCGTAGCGAAGATCGAAGTTTCCAGCTGTGGTATGTTTAAGATCAGGATTCCCCCGTTCCTTGTAATCCTCATAAATCCTGCTATAGGGAACAATCTCAAAAAAACTGGGTCGGTTGATCCCTTTTGCATAGGAGAGTCGTAAATTGGCGTCTTTGTGAATGATATACTTAAAATTTAAACTTGGAAGCACATCGACATATTCCTGGTTACCTTCATTTCTGGCTCCTTCTGTGGTAAATTTCAGGTTATATCCCTGATTGGTATATTCTGTCCTTAAACCCGCAAGGACCTGGAGTTTATTTTTGGTTAGCTTGCCCATCATATATCCTGCTCCAATCCTCTCTGTTGCATCATAATTGAGCGGGTCGCTGAGGTTCCCGAAACTATTCACAGAAAATTTAATTTCGTCGAAATTATTGTAGTCTACCCCTTTGGTAATTTCCTGCGGAATGGGTTTTGATTCATCATAAGGCTTGAAATGATATTCATTGAAATAGCTTGAGCGGACCTTGTCCCTGTACATTCCCCCAGCGGAAAGGTCAAGAAGGGAGCCATTTCCCATTTTTAAACTCTGACTTAGATTTACATATCCCGTTAAATCCTTGTCAGAATTGTGTTCCCAACTACGGTCGGCGCCATCGTTTTGGTCAATGCTGGTTTTCCCGTTGATGATCAGCGCATTTATCTGGACATTGTCTGGGGTCTCATTCAGCGCTTTGCCATATGACAAAGACCAATCGAGGTTTAATTTGTGGTCATTGAAACTGTGAAATCCTTTGAGAGTTGAATTCATGATGGATTGACGGTTCCACCTCAAACGAGTTGTTTCTGAACTGAAGGAGATTGCATCCCTTACCTGGGCATTTGTGAAATCCATGTAGGCATTGTACCACATCAGTTTATGGTTTGGTGACAATTGAAAGTCGAACTTTGCATGAAGTCCCAAACGAGTCTGCCGGTTGGAGAAAAAGCGATGGGTAATGCTTTGCAGTCCGTCAGGATTTGCCGAGGTACTGTAGTTGTCACTCGAATTGCCCCTGAGATTATTTTGATAACTTCCTGCAAGCATGATCCCCAGTCTTTCCTTTAAAATGCGGTCCCCAACTGAGAAACCAGCTGTCAGATTTGGAACTGCTTTCCCACCTTTGAGTTGTAGGTTCTTAGTCGTGAAATCTTTCATTTGAACAGGATAAGCCAGGCCATATTTTTCATTGGGCGATTTGGAGTTGATGGCTGTTGCATCGAAATACTGGTAATCGTTGTTAAAGAAAAGGGTGTTGTACCCGGTTCCCAGATTTGCTGTAATCTGCCTTTTCCCTGGTGCATCCTTCATGATCATATTGACAGCACCACCGATCCCGTCGCCCTCCATGTTCGCATTCAGTGACTTGGAAACTTCGAGACGATCGAGCAATTCAGATGGAAAGATATCCAGTGGAACGAAGCGGTTCTTGTTGTCCGGGCTGGGAATCTTCATTCCATTGACCATCGTATAATTGAACCGTTTGTCCATCCCCCGCAGGATGGCATATTGGCCGTCACCGCTGCTGTTCCGTTCGAGGGTAACCCCTGAAACCCTTTGTATTACATTGGCCACTGTCAAATCTGGTGATAGTTCTATAGTTCTGGCACTTACAACGTTAATGACCTGATCCGAAATCCGTTCTGAATTCCGCGCGGCAGCCTCCGTGTTTTTATTTGCTTTTGAAACAACATTTACTTCTTCCAACTCGGAACTCTTCTCTACCAATGCGAAATCCATTATTAAAACATTGTTACCTTTCGCGGTAACCTTTTTTTCAATCGTTTGATAACTTATGAAACTGCAAACAAGGTTGTAACTTCCTTCAGGCACATTTTTAATTGTAAATGATCCATCCAGGCCTGAAACAGTCCCAATTTTAAGTTCTTTGATCATTATTGCTGATCCAACAAGAACTTCCCCGGAGTTGCGGTCGGTTATTCGACCTTTGATTACCGATGATTGTACCGTATATGAAATAAAAGTCATAAACAAAAAACAGATAAAAAACCTATACATATGGTTGAAGTGAAGTTGATTATAAATAAATGTTCAGTAATATCATGGTCATAGTTCAGGCAATATATCGAGGACTACAAAAGTTCCGTTAAGCACTTTTGGTTTTTCTATCCCTGGGGTTGTTTCAAATTCCGCTGTTGGAAGATAGAGATGATGGGTCTTTTTGTTAACTGCAATTGTCTTGGCCCCCTTTTGTGTCGCGATGTTTTCCAAAACTGCAAACGAATCCTTGTTTCCTTCTTTTATAACAGTTACTGTACCAGAACCATTTGAGCTGTAAGCACATTTAAGGGAGGGATCGTAGGCCGCGCCATCTGTTTTTTCTCCGGTAGGCAAAGTGGTGATTATTTTACCCGTTTTAGCATCAACGACAACCATCAATTTATTGGCACAAACACTGAACAATCGGTGATTTTCGTTATCCAGCGCGAGGCCTGTTGGTTCCTCTCCCGGAGCAAGGGGCCACACATTTTCAACCTTGAATGTGGTGGCATTGATAACCACTATACTGCTCTTGTTTTCAAGATTGGCATAAATTCTGCCTTTGCCATCTGTGGCCGAAAACTCCGGGTTTCCCGACAGAGCAATGGTTGCGACGATGGCATTGGTCTCGGCATTCAATACAGTAACGTTGTCGGAATGTCCGTTGAAAACAAATACTTTTTGGCTAAATGGGTCAAAAAGAATCGCGTCGGGACTTTTTCCCGTAACTTCCAGTTTCTGTATGACTTTATAAGTCTTTGTATCGAAAACAGTCACAGAATTATCGTTCTTGGTACTGATAAACCCTTTGTTCAAAGTCGGGGCGATTGCAATGCCATGGACCCCGTTCAGCCCTTCGATCTTTCCGACCAATTCGCCCTTTGCCTCGTCAACAACCTGAACCATGTTTCCATGGGAAACATAAAGTAGGCCCGCAGAATCGTCTGAGAAAAGATAATCCCATTTTTCATCTCCCTGAAGGTGTATTTTGTTGACAATCTTGTACCTTCCCTTTGGTGCATTGCCTGCGAATGCTGAACAATTAAATAAAATTGCGATAAAGAATATAGACAGATGTTTCATCTTCTTTTTGCTATTTGAGTTAATGAACGATTGTTTTTAAATGTTGTGCAATTTTAGTGGCCTTTAAAAAAGCACACAATGGCTATTTTGCAGGTGTAGGAATAGGTATTTTCACTATTCCCGGACGTGGTAATGTAAGTTGTTGTTTGTCAACTGATTTACGGTTCTATCTTTCAATGTGTAACAGAAATGTTACATTTATTTGTTCTTTATGTAATGGAGGCCTTCCATCAAAATCGGATGAATTGAAATACTTTTGAGCATTAATTTACCAAGTCTTGGGAATGCCATTAAAACGTATTATAATAGCCGACGACCATGCGGTCGTGCGAACAGGGCTGCAGCTAATACTTGATGCCACTTGTGATATGACGATCTGTGACGAGGCATCAAATGGAAATGAATTATTGGAAAAACTCAGGATAAATCAATACGATTTGGTCCTTCTGGATATCACGATGCCAGGCAAGGATGCTATGGATGTCCTAAAAGAGATCCGTTCGAACTGGGATCATACTCCTGTTGTCATTTTCTCAATGAATCCTGACGAAGTGTATGCAATCAGGATGATTCGAAATGGCGCTTCGGCCTACATCAACAAAGAGACTGATCCAAAACAAATCATTACAATTTTGCGAACTGTGCTAAGTGGTAAAAAATACTTTACCCAACAACAAAGTAACATGTTGGCTGAATTGGTCATTGAACCAGAAAAGAAATACAATTCATTGCTGCATGAAACTATGACTGATCGCGAATTTCAAATATTTTCTATGCTCGCATCTGGAATGAAAAAATCGGAGATAGCCGGAAAACTTGCCATAAGTAAACATACAATTGGAAACCACAGAAGCAATATCATGCAGAAAATGAAACTCAAGACAAATTCCGATTTAACATCGTATGCCATTCACAATGGGATCATCAAATAATTGATAATGTATTCCACAGAATGAAATTACTTAAGCACTTCCTTCAGGCAATAGTTGTTCTGTCCTTTTTTACACTGGTATTCTCCTGTCATAAGCCTTTTGCCCCATTTCGTCCAGATCCGAAAGCAAAAGAAATGGATAGCTTGCTTCAATCCGCTTTCAGAAAAAGTTCAACATCACCAGTACTCGCATTAGGAACCGCAAATCAGGTAGAAGGGCTTGCAAATGATGCACATAACGACACTATGATTGTTAAATCACGGCTTGTAATCGGCTCTATCTTTCGTCTCGAAGGTAGAAATGAAGAGGCTTTCTCATTGTTTCAAAGTTCCCTCCAATTGTCGCAAAAGATTAAATACAAACATGGCATTTGCCAGTCACTGCTTGAAAGCGGAACTATTGTATATATACAAGGCCAATATGAAAAATCGGGTGATCTGTTTAGAAAGTCATTGGATCTGGCACAAAAAGGGAGGTTTTATGAACTGGAAGCCTCTTCTTTGAATTACATTGGAAAATATTTGCATACTACGGGGCGTTTCGATGAATCGGTCGATTTTTATATTCAGGCACTCGAAAAGTTTAAGATAAGTGGGGATTCACTCAATTCAGTTTCTGTATTATTGAACCTTGGGAAAACCTATAACATTGACAGTGATTTTTATATGGCTCTTAAGTGTTATCTTGAAGCATTTAAGATCTGTAAAAAGAGCGATGATTATTCAAATGTTTCAGAAGTATGCAGTAATTTAGGTTCAATCTATCTCACACTCGACCAGCCGGAAATCTCACTGGAATATCACAAAAAAGCACTTTACTATCGGGTTCTTCTTAATACACCTGAAGGACTGGCCAGTTCCTACAACAATGTCGGTAAAGTTTATCTTGTTAAAAATAATCCCGACAGCGCCCTTTTTTATTTTGACAAATCGCTCAAGTACTGTGAACAGATATCTTATTTGAAAGGGAAAGTTAAGGCTTTGGCCAACATTGGCAAAGTATGTAACCTTAAATCGGAACATAACAAGGCAAAGACCTATCTCCAACAGTCCATGGCCATCGCAGAAAAAAGCGGATATGTTGCGGGGGTCGCAGAAGCATCCCTTCAACTGGGAAATGCGTTTCTTGGCCTGAACCAAACCGATTCTGCAAGAATAGCCTTCGAAAACTCCTTATTAAAGGCCAACTCAACAAATCTGACAGAAATCAATCACGATGCCTATTGGGGGCTTTATCAGTGCTTTCTAAAAAAAGGGGATCCTGAAAAAGCTCTTGAATATTACAGGTACTTTACCCAGGCCGATAAAAAGAAGATGCAGGCTGAAAATAGCGCCCGGTTATCGGAATTGAGAATAATCTTTGAATCTGAAAAGAAGGAAGATGACAATGTCCTACTACGGAAAGAAAATGAAATAAAGGAAATTACAATCAAGCAGGAGCGTTTTATAATTTTATTGTTTATCATCGCCTTGGTACTGACAGTGTTGCTGATCATCATGCTTTATACCCGATTCGAAAATAAGCGAAAAGCAAACGAAAACCTCTCTATTCTGAACAAAAAAATTGTAACCCAAAACAAGGAACTTGAGAAGCTGAACAAAGAACTCAAAAATGCCAATCGGGAAAAGGACAAAGTTTTTTCAATCATTACACATGAATTGAGAAATCCGCTTTACTGGTTTCAGAACCTGACAGAAATGCTTTCACTTAGCTACCTGCAAATGCCTCCTGAAAAGGTGAAAAAAACTTTGATGGCATTGGATGAATCTGCTAAAAATGCATTTCATCTAATGGACAACCTGTTGCATTGGTCGAGGTCGCGACTTAACCGGATAACGCCTGTTTTTACTGATCATTCATTGGGAAAATTGATACACGAATCATCC
>CAIYPA010000283.1 GCA_903927965.1 uncultured Bacteroidia bacterium
AAAATAATTTTGATTTTCTTTGTTTTATGCTTATTATATTTTTATTTTTTTTTATATATTAGTTGTTAACACTGTAACGAATTATAAAATAATGATTTATATTTCTATCAACAATTGGTTTGTAAATGTTATGAGCATTTACGTTTTTTATTCAATTATTTGTGGATTTGTGAATAGTCGTTTAAAAATATGTGATTTTGATATACTTATTTTTTTTGATAATTGGATTATTATTCTATTACATTTAATGGATTATTTTTTTTGAAATTTTTATTATGAATTAATAAAAGTTTTAAACTATTCTTAAACAATTATTATCAACACTATTTCTGAACAATGCTTTTGATACGCAAAAAAAGGTTTATCTTTGTAAAAAATTGAGTATTGTGATTATTTTTTCTTTATATATATGCTTTATTTTTCTAAAATATTGATTAGTAAAGTTTTAGATAATTATATTTTAAAAAAGTTTTTATTAGTTGTTTATAAAATGTTTACTTTATATAAAGATTTGTGTTAAATATATTGGGTATATTTTATTTTATTTTTAATGAGTGGAATTTATTTTCATATACCATTTTGTCATAAAAAATGTAATTATTGTGATTTTTTTACAGTTAGCAATAGTCTAAATATTGATAAACTCGTAAATTCTGAAATAAAGGAATTAATTATTCGAAAAAATTATCTTAATGATAGTATAGTGGATACTATATATTTTGGAGGGGGTACTCCATCTATATTAGATTCTAAGCAATTGGATAAAATATTAAAAACTGTTCATTCTAATTTTCAAATTAATCCAAAAGCTGAGATTACTCTTGAAGCTAATCCAGAAGATTTAAATGAAATATATTTAGAATCTTTGTTGAAGTCAGGAATAAATAGATTAAGTATCGGAGTTCAAAGTTTTAATGATGATGTTCTGGAATTTCTCAATCGTGGTCATAAGTCTAAGGATATAAAAAAAAATATTGATGCAGCAAAAGAAATTGGATTTTGTAATATTTCGGTTGATTTAATATTTGGAATTCCTGGATTCAGTTATGATTCTTATTTTGATTCTTTAAAGTCACTTGTTGAGTTGAATATACAGCATATTTCTGCATATGGTTTATCAATCGTAGAGAATACCTTGTTTTATAAATGGTTAAAATCCAAATATGTACGTGAAATAGATGAAGATGAATTCGTAAAACAATTTGAACAAACAATGGATTTTTTAAACATTTGTGGATTTGAACAATATGAGATTAGTAATTATTGTAAAAAAGGTTTTGAATCCATGCACAATAGTAATTATTGGAATAACTCACCCTATTTAGGAATTGGTCCATCTGCTCATAGTTATAATTTGGATTCAAGACAATGGAATGTTAGTAATTTAATAAAATATATCACATTAATTGATCAATCAAAGGGCTTCTTTGAAAAGGAATACCTTACAAATAATGATAAATTTAATGAATATATTCTAACAAATATTAGAACGATTAGAGGTATAAATTTAGAATTTATAAAAAAATATTTTTTTATTGATATAAAAAAGCAGTTGTTTGCTTTGGAAAATGATGGATATTTAAAGAGAATAAATGATCAGTTTATTTTGACAAGAAAAGGTATTGTTTTGAGTAATTTTGTAATCGAAAAATTGTATTCAGATGGCAATTAAATTTATTGGTGAGCAGGTAAAGCGTCCCATATTAAAATACAATAGTGTAAAGAAATGGTTGAATTTCGTATTAAACACAAATGGATTTAAAACTGGTGATATTTGTTATGTTTTTTGTAATGATGAATATTTAAAAGATATTAATATAAAATTTCTTAATCATGATTATTTTACGGATATTGTAACTTTCGAATATTCGAATGAAAACATAATCCATGGAGATATGTTTATTAGTATGGACAGGGTCATAGAAAACGCATCAAATTTTGAGTGTAAGATTGAAGATGAGTTCTTGAGAGTTATGATACATGGATTGTTGCATTTGATAGGATATGCTGATGGAGATGAAGAGCAAAAAAAAATGATGAGAATTATGGAAAATGAATATTTGAATATTTTCAATAAATTGGAATAATGTTGCTTGATGAATATGATATAATAGTAGTTGGTGGAGGTCATGCGGGATGTGAGGCTGCTATGGCATCTGCAAAACTAGGTTCTAAGGTTTTGTTGATCACCATGGATTTGAACCGACTAGCTCAAATGAGTTGTAATCCTGCGGTGGGAGGGATAGCGAAGGGACAAATTGTTAGGGAGATCGATGCATTAGGCGGACAAATGGGAATTGTTACTGATTTATCAACGATTCAATTTAGAATGTTGAATAGCTCGAAAGGTCCCGCAATGTGGAGTCCCAGGGCTCAATGCGATAAGATTCAATTCTCAGCCAATTGGAAACTTATTTTGGAAAGAGAAATTAATATTAGTTTTTGGCAGGGTAATGTAGTTAAACTTCTTTTATCACACGATAGCAGTGTTGTAGTTGGTGTTGAAACGGAAATTGGTATTCAATTTAAATCCAAAAGTGTAGTATTAACAAATGGTACTTTTTTGAATGGTATAATTCATATTGGTTTAAATAGCGTTCAGGGTGGAAGAATATCCGAAGCATCTTCACATGGAATTACTGAGCAACTTGTTTCTTTAGGTTTTAAAACCGGTAGGATGAAAACAGGTACACCGGTTCGAATTGATAAAAGAACAATTGATTTTTCAAAATTGCAAATTCAATATGGGGATGAGAATAGAAAGAAATTTAGTTTTTTGCCTGATTCTGGTAATGATTTAGAACAATTGCCGTGTTATATTACCTATACGAATTCTAAGGTACATGAAATCATTGAATCTGGTTTTAGTGAGTCACCCCTGTTAAATGGAACAATTACTGGTATTGGACCCAGGTATTGTCCTAGTATTGAAACCAAGATTATTACATTTGCCGATAAAATTCAACATCAACTTTTTTTGGAGCCTGAGGGAATTGATTCTATTGAGTATTATTTGAATGGGTTTTCATCTTCGTTATCATGGAAGATTCAAAATGATGCCATGCATTTTATACCAGGTTTGGAATCAGCAAAAATGTTGAAACCAGGTTACGCGATTGAGTACGATTATTTTGATCCTACTCAATTATCGAGTAACCTGGAAACCAAAACTATCGAAGGGTTATTTTTTTCTGGTCAAATCAATGGTACAACTGGTTATGAAGAAGCCGGTGCTCAAGGTATTATGGCTGGTATAAATGCTCATTTAAAAATTAATCAACTCGATCCTTTTGTATTGAATAGAAATGAAGCCTATATCGGTGTTTTAATTGATGATTTGACTACAAAAGGTGTGGATGAGCCGTACCGTATGTTTACTAGTCGTGCTGAATATAGGTTGTTACTAAGGCAAGACAATGCGGAGGAAAGATTAACCCCAATAGGTTATAAATTAGGTCTGGCAGATGATCATCGTTACAACTTATATATGAATAAAAATGAGGCAAAAAATAGTGTTGTCGAATTTTGTAAATCATTTTCTATTAGGTCGAATTTTGTAAATGATTTACTTATTTCAAAAGATTCAGCAATTTTAAAGCAAGGAACTAAACTTGAAAATTTAATATCCAGACCTCAATTGTCTATTTGGGATTTTGTGGATGTAATTTCACCTTTTTCGAAATTAGTTGATTCTATTGATTTGTCAATAAGAAAGGAAGTATTGGATTTGGTTGAAATCTACATAAAATATTCAGGCTATATTGATCGTGAAACTGTTGTGGCGGATAAATATCTTAGATTGGAAAATATTAATATAATAAATAGATTCGATTATTTAAATATTAGTTCATTATCTACTGAAGCAAGACAAAAGTTGCATAAATTGCAACCAATTAATATTGGGCAAGCTAGTAGGATACCTGGAGTTTCACCGAGTGATATCAATGTGCTTTTAATTTTATTAGGTAGATAGATAATGTTCCACGTGGAACATTTTAAATAAAAAAAATAAATTTGAGATTTTATGGACATAAACTCATTAAAAAAATCAATTCGAAATATACCGGATTTCCCGAAACCTGGTATTCATTTTAAAGACGTCACTTCAGCTTACCAGGATGCAAAAATCTTTAGTTTTATCTCCGACGAAATTTCGACTTATTACATGAATAAGGGAATTACGAAAGTTGTGGGAATTGAATCCCGTGGTTTTATTTTAGGAAGTATAATTGCATATAAACTAAATGCAGGATTTATACCAATACGTAAACCCGGTAAACTTCCATCAGAGGTATATTCCCAATCGTATGAATTGGAATATGGATTTGATACCTTGGAAATTCATCAGGATGCTCTTTATCCAAATGATATTGTTTTGATTCATGATGACTTGTTAGCAACCGGAGGAACAATAGGTGCTGCCATTGATTTGGTGAAGAAATTTGGAACAACAAAAATTTATGCCAATTTTTTTGTTGAACTTGATTTTTTAAAGGGAGTCCAAAAAATCGAGGGTTCCGTTGAAGTAATGTCTTTGGTCCATTTTTGAAAACCGATATGACGATTGAAAATACAACATTAAGTAAGCTAAAGGAAATCGTACATCTTTTACCGGAGTTGCCGGGGGTTTATCAATATTTCAATTCGGAGGACAAAATTATTTACGTTGGGAAAGCAAGGAATCTACGAAAAAGAGTAAATTCATATTTTTCAAAAGTTCACGAGAATCGTAAGACGGCAATTCTTGTCAAAAACATTTCTTCTATTAAGCACATAGTCGTCGATTCTGAAGAGGATGCTCTATTGCTCGAAAACAACCTGATTAAAAAATATCAACCGCGGTATAATGTTTTATTAAAAGATGATAAATCATTTCCCTGGATTTGTATAAAAAATGAAAATTATCCTCGTATATTTTTTACGAGAAATGTAATCCGGGATGGATCATCCTATTTTGGACCCTATACTTCTATTCCGATGGTGAGAACAATACTGGATGTTATCCGGAGGTTATTTCCAATAAGAACATGTAACCTTAATTTAGCCGAAAATATTATTTCTAAAGGAAAATATAAGGTTTGTCTTGAATTTCAAATTGGTAATTGTAAGGGACCCTGTGAAAGGTTGCAATCCCATGGTGATTATTTAGAAAGTATCAATCAGGCCAAGGAAATATTAAAGGGGAATTTGACAACGGTAGTAAGTTATTTAAAAGAACTCATGAATCAATCAGCCAATCAATACAAGTTCGAGGAAGCTGAGATTTTAAAAAATAAAATTTCCATATTGGAAACTTACAAAAGCAAATCAACAATTGTTAGTGCTTTGATCTCGAATATTGACGTGTTTTCTTTTGATGAAGATGAATCTTATGGATATGTGAATTTTCTTCGCGTAGTGGATGGTGCAATTGTACAAGCACATACATTGGAAATAAAAAAGAGGTTGGATGAATCAAAAGAGGAACTGCTTTCTTTGGGAATTATCGAAATCAGGCTAAAATTTCTTCTTATTTCAAAAGAAATTTTAATTCCATTTCCAATTGATATACAATTGAAGGATGTAAAATTTACTGTACCACAAATAGGGGATAAACGTAAATTGTTGGAATTGTCGGAGCGAAATGTGAAATTTTATAAACTTGATAAGAATAAGCAATTGTCTCTGAAAGCACCTCAAAGTAGAACGAATCAGTTAATGGAACAAATGCAAAAGGATTTGAGATTGTCTGAGATTCCTATTCGCATTGAGTGTTTTGACAATTCAAATATTCAGGGAGCCCAACCAGTTGCTGCTTGTGTCGTTTTCATCAACGGAAAACCTGCAAAATCGGAATATCGACATTTTAATATTAAAACCGTAGAGGGGCCGAATGATTTTGCCTCAATGGAAGAAATATTGTACCGTCGATATAGTAGAATAATTAGTGACAATGAAAAATTGCCGCAATTGATTGTCATAGATGGTGGAAAAGGGCAATTAAGCGCGGCAATAAAAATAATGGAACAATTGGGCATCAGAGGATCTGTTGCCGTAATTGGAATTGCGAAAAAACTGGAAGAAATAATTTACCCGGATGATCCAATTCCTTTGTATTTAGACAAGAATTCGGCGACATTGCGTGTATTGCAACAATTGCGAAACGAGGCGCATCGTTTTGGAATAACATTTCATCGTAACAAAAGATCAAATGAATTCATCGTGAATGAGCTGAGCAATATCAATGGAGTTGGTGATAAAACGATTGAAGTATTGATGCGCAAATTTAAGTCAATTAAACGGTTAAGAAGTTCAACAAAAATAGAAATAGCAGACGAAATTGGAGTTTCAAGAGCTGAAAAAGTATGGAATTATCTAAACAAGGATCTCAATAATCTTTAAAGGCAATCTATTTATTATTTTCTTAAAAGAAATAATTACAGAATTCTGAAATATCCATTGTATTTAGTGGTTCATTATCTATTTGATTTTTCAGCATATTATAGATTGAAAAATAGTCATGCCTGACATCAACAAGCGAATTTATTTTATTTACAAGAACGCTATCTATCATTCTACTTGATATTTTTACATCCTTAATTACACCTTTTATCACGCTTAACTGGAATTCTAACGGAACTGTTCCATTAGGAATGCAATTACTAAAATTGTATTTAGGGGAATAACCATAAATCCACTCCCAGGAATGGTATTTTTCATTGGCCAATTTATCAATTTGGTTGGTTTCATCCAATGTGAATTTCTTAATTTCAAGTATCGGTTTGTCCAACTCAATTTTATCTAAAATCAAATGGCAAAACTCCAAAGTGTTTAACTCACTTTTTAGGTAGGTATTGATATTGGTTACTTTCGATTTAACTGATTTAATAGACTTATCTGTATATTTAGTTGGGTTGTTCTTTAATGCTTGTGAAAGATGTGTTAAATCTGATCTATAAAGTAAAGTACCATGAGAGAGGATCCGATTTCTATAAACGTGCATTGCATTTCCCGAAATTTTTTGGTCATCAATTAAAATGTCGTGGCGTTCCGAGAATTTCGCATTTAAATTTAATTGATTTAGCGCTTTTAGAATTGGATAAGTAAACTTTTCAAAATTTATTTTTTCAATGTTAAGGCAATTGTGAATAAAACAAAAATTGACATTGTTTAGATCCTGATACACGGTACCACCACCGGAAACTCTTCGGGCTAATTTTATTTTATTTTCCAATACATAGGCAAGGTTTATTTCGGAAAGCAAGTTTTGGTGTTTGCCTGCAACAATGCATGGCTCATTAATATAAAGCAGAAAATAATCTTCGTTGCTGTTTTTAAGGAGATATTCCTCAGAAGCCAAATTGAAATAGGGATCATTACTTTCCGATATAAGACAGTGCATCATGTCTATTTTTTGATGATTAAATGAATTTATGATGTAAAGATATTGTTTTTAGGGGTCTATATAAAACTTTTACGCACATCTTAACAATATTGAGCCTGAATTGTAAGCATAACCTTGAATCATCTACAAATTTAAAAGTTGTGCACGACACGGCCAAGTTCGCGTCAACATGCTCCAAATGCAAAACGAAGATGCAAAAGTAAACTTATGTTTAATATTGGCACTCTTCGCGGGGGTTTTTTTGCCCACCTGTGGCAACGTTCCTTACCGCAAGTTCCTCTCTTCGGTGGCAGACGAAGAGGTCTATGCTGGCACCGGAAACCCGTATGCCTGTTGAAAAAAAGAAAAGGGGTTCCCCCTTTTTTTGGTCGATAACCCCACAAATCCCAACGTTGCTCCCTTTTTTCCGTAGCCCCGCTCAATGGCCTTTCCCCTTAATGGGCATCCTTCTGCTTCGGCAACGATTTTTTGTGCCGTTTTGGAATATCCCGCAACCATCCAGCTCTTTTTGGGTAACCCACACTTCGTGTTTACCTGGTAATTTTGCGCCATGTCGGGCTTCTTTGGCGACCGGGCGACAATGCCCATCACCCTTTTGTGGCAAAAAAAAAGTCCTTCGCGTTTTGGTTGATTAATGGCTGCTGCCCCCGCAAATTCCCCTTCCCAAATTTTCCGGCATGTCCTGCTGACAGTTTTTGTTCCAAATTCCATGCAAAGGTTGTGTACCGCTACGGGTAACTGTCCCCTCATTCAAGGATTTTCCCGGCATATCCTCACTGTTTTCCGGTATTCCAGTTCCTCCTTGACTGCCCCTCCTCGGCGCACTGGTCACCTGCACATAATTTTAAACTAAAAAATCTCTGTCATGAAAACATTCGTAAAAAACTACATTGGAAAAGGAAAAGGAGTTGCCGGAGGGCAAATTGCAAAGGTTACCTGCAAACTGGAAGACCTTGAGAAATTTGCCTACTTCTACAAAGATGGCAATGTGGCGTATGTCACCTTCGAGGTCGCAAAGATGAAGCAACCTGACAATTTTGGCCGCGAATACACCGTTTATGTAAACACTGAAGAAGAGGTCGATGAATCTGAACCAAAAAGGCAGGACAAGAAAGCTTCCACTCAACCGGCCACAAACAAGAAAAAAACGGTTGCCAAAGTTGATCAGGACGAATTGCCTTTTTAAGGAGAAAGGCCCCGTTGACCGGGGCTTTTTTTATGGTCGCAGTCTCCACTATCCCTCTCCAGTTTCCCATCTTCGTTCTCCAGTATTCATTTTGTGTTCTGAAATATAACTAGTTATACTCAAATTACGGGGCAAAGTTATTGATCGCCGGACCGGAAACGTCAAGGGCCTTCCGGTTGCCGCAGATTGAAACCCTTGGTGCGGCAACCTCCGGCACTTCGTGTTTGTTCAGATTCCCCTTCCGGTCCCTGAGCGAAGTCGAAGGGTGAGGGAGGGGAATCAGACATTCACCCTTGACAAGAATCCGCCCGGCTCAATCTGGTTTGCCCGAAATTTAATTTTAACGGCGAGCCAGAAGCCACAATAAGTCCGCAGGGCAGCGGCAGATGTGTTATGGGAAAATCAAGTGTTGCAGAGAAGACCGCCAATGGTGTTGCAGAAGTTGTTGAAGAAACTACCGTTGAAGCTGTTGCAGCTCCGGTGATGACGGTTGTGAAAAGCGAGATCAAGGAGGAGCCACGGAAGCTCACCCTGGACGAGAGGATCCAACGGGTCGAGGACCTCACGATGCTGATCGACAGGTGGAGGACGTTGAACGAAAGCCGCCGTAAGTTGCAGACATTCAACATCGGGGCAGATACGATGAGTTCGGTGTTGATGCTGAAGGATGCAGCCGGCAATGAGTTCAAGACATCGAATTCGCCAGTGATTGCATCGGTGATCGACGAGATGAAACGGACGCTCGATTCAAAAGTCCGTGAGATTGAAAACCAAATCAGTTTTTAAGAAAAGGGGAAGCGAAAGCTTCCCTTTTTTTTGATCGTGGCGGAGAAAAAACATAAATGAGATTAAAAATTCTTTTTCATTATTAATCAACATTTTAAACTTTATATTTGCCAATTATTCATTTATTTGGAGAAACCAAAAAAAACTGAGTAATTGAAAAAAGTATATTATAAATTTAATGTTCGTTTTGAAAACATGATAGAATATAAATTCAATGAAACTGATGAAATTTTGTTTATTACCGTGAGTGGTACCTTTGGAATATATCATATGTTTAAAGCAATTGACTCTTTTGCAGATGACAATTCATTGCCAAGAAAACTAAGAATTCTTGAAGATGCACGATATTCAAATGTTACATTTACAGAAGAGGAAATACAATTAATAATCGAGAGATTAAAGAGCCATTTATTTAAATTCGATTCAATTCGTCACGCTTTAATTCATTTGGATCCTGTTAATACCGCTTTTGCAATGCTTGTTGGCGATAGGTTATCGGGTGGAAATTATATATTAAAAGTTTTTTCAGATGAGGATTATGCTATTCACTGGTTGCATTTAGGTTGACAACGTCGTTATAAGATCATTAGTAACTAAAAGAATCAATAAAAATGCAAATAAACCATTACCTTTGTTTAGACGATATGCCTTTGAACTGAAATATTTACGGCCATGAAGAAATCGGACAAGTCGGAACAAGAATATAACCGGCCTCAAAAGCCAGAATCACCCCTTGTGACCAAGAAAAACAACCTACAGCCCCCCCCCAACAGGCAATAAAAGTGCTTCAGGGGTCTTGTTGTCAGCTATATACAAAAAATACAATATCATGAATCTCCAAGAATTTCCAATCGTTGGCATTGGTGCCTCGGCTGGTGGTCTTGAGGCACTTGAGCAGTTTTTTTACAATATGCCTTTGGACAATGGAATGGCTTTCGTGGTGATACAACACCTTGATCCAAATCATGTTGGCATTATGCCAGAATTGTTGCAACGAATTACGACCATGAAAGTCTATCAGGCCAGCGACAATCTGAAAGTGAAACCAAATTGTGTTTATGTCATACCACCCAACAAGAATCTTTCGATCCTGCGTGGTGTCCTGCAGTTGTTCGATCAGGTCCTGACACACGGCCTTCGTTTACCCATTGATATTTTCTTCCGTTCTCTTGCTGACGACTCACTGGATAAAAGCATCGCGATTATCCTTTCGGGAATGGGATCGGACGGCAGCCTTGGATTAAAGGCCATCAAAGAAAAGAATGGCATTGTGCTGGTTCAGTCTCCTGAGTCGGCAAAGTTTGACGGAATGCCCCGAAGTGCCATCGATGCTGTAATTGCTGATGTTATTGCCCCGGCTCAGGAATTGCCCACAAAACTCCTTGATTTCCTGAAGTTCATTCCGATTGTTAATACTGAAGCGGAATTTGATGATAAAAGCAAAAGCAACCTTGATAAAATTATCATCCTGATCCGGGAACAAACGGGTCACGACTTTTCACTTTACAGGAAAAACACCTTGTTTCGTCGTATCGAACGGCGAAAGGGCATACACCAGATCGACAAGCTGAGTACCTATGTACGATTCTGTCAGGAAAACCCAAAAGAAGTTGAGATCCTTTTTAAAGAGATCTTGATTGGTGTGACCAGCTTTTTCAGGGATCCCGAGGTATGGGAAAAACTAAGGGAACAAATCATTCCTGAAATGATCGGTAAAATGCCCAACAGAACCCTTCTACATGCATGGGTTGTGGCTTGCTCAACAGGTGAAGAGGCTTATTCATTGGCCATTGCATTTAAAGAGGCTCTTGTTGAAACGAAAAATAAAGCAAACCTTAGCTTGCAGATTTTCGCTACCGATCTCGACCAGGATGCCATTGAAAAAGCCCGTAAGGGGCTTTATTCATTAAACATTGTAAACGATGTTTCCCCTGAACGGCTTGGCCGTTTTTTTACCCTTGAATCTGATGGATACCGGGTTGTGGCATCCATTCGCGAGATGGTGGTATTTGCACCACACAATGTGATCAAGGATCCGCCATTTACCAAACTCAATATTCTGACCTGCCGGAATATGCTGATCTATCTGGAGCCCGAATTACAGAAAAAGCTGATCGCATTGTTTAATTACAGCCTTAATCCTGGTGGGGTAATGGTGTTGGGAACAGCCGAATCTTTTAACAAGCAAAGCGTTGGTTTTAAAGAGATTGACGGTAAATTTAAAATTTATTCCCGTTTATCAGCACCCTCGTTTTCTGAACTCAATGATTTTCCAAGCTCTTTTGTTCACAGGAAAGCCAGGAAAACAGACAGTTCTCCTTTACCCAAGGTTGTTGAAAATATACAAACCATTGCTGATCAGGTAATCATTCAACGGTTTTCTCCTGCAAGTGTTTTGGTAAACGAAAAAGGCGATATCATTTACATGACCGGCCGCATCGGAAAATACCTGGAACCGGTTGCGGGCAAAGCAACCTATAATATTTATGTGATGGCGCGGGAGGGTTTACGCGACGAACTTCCTGGTGCCATTCGTAAAGCAGCACAAAATTCCGACGAAGTTTTTTTGCGAAACCTAAAGGTTGGAACCAATGGGGGTACCCTTATTGTTGATGTTACACTTCAATGTATGGATACCCAGAATTCGATTAAAGGACTGGTCATGGTCCTGTTTACCGACGTTACAGCAAAAGTCGAACAGGATGAAAATCTAAAGTCAGGGAAAAGGAATTCAAGCGTACTGGTAAAGGAGATGGAGGGTAAACTGAGGAGAAGCCAGGAAAACATGCAACACCTTCTGGAAGAAATGCAGACCTCGCAGGAAGAACTTAAATCAACAAATGAAGAGTTGCAATCGACTAATGAGGAATTGCAGAGTACCAATGAAGAAATCACCACTTCAAAAGAAGAGATGCAGAGCCTTAACGAAGAACTACAAGCCGTTAATGTTGAGTTACAAAGCAAAGTAGTCGATTTTGTACATGCTAACGACGACATGAAGAACTTGCTCAACAGTACGGGAGTTGCAACGCTTTTTCTAGATAAAGAATTGAAAATCAGGAAATATACGGATCAGGTAGTCAATATAATCAAGCTTCGTAATGGGGATATTGGCAGATATTTTACCGATCTTGCCTCAGATCTGAAATATCCCGAAATAGAAAATCATGCACAACAGGTTCTTGATACCCTCATATCTAAAGAAACTCCAATTACAACAGAAGATGGACGATGGTTTAATGTGCGGATTATGCCATATCGTACCCAGGATGATTTTATTGATGGACTGGTCATCACGTTCATAGACATCACTGCGGCTAAAAAGGCTGAGGCTGCATTGACCATTTCGGAAAGTAAATACAGGGGCCTTTTTGAATCGGCGAAAGATGGAATCCTTGTCCTGGATGCTGAAACAGGGATGATTAAGGACGTAAACCCATTCTTGATCGGATTATTGGGCTATTCAAAAGAACAATTCATTGAAAAAACAATCTGGCAAATCGGTTTTTTTAAAGATATAGTCGCCAACAAAGATAAATTTCTTGAATTGCAAAAAAAAGAGATTGTCCGGTATAAAAACCTCCCGCTCGAAACTGCTGATGGACGGACAATTAATGTGGAATTTGTCAGCAATGTTTATATAATTGCCCATATTAAGGTCATCCAATGCTTCATCCGTGAAACATTGGCAAGTGAAGAAAAATAGTAAATCTTACACAATGGAAAAGGAAAACACAGCAGATGGGGCAAACCTTCGCAAGCAAGCCGAGGAATTGTTAAGCATCAGATCAACCAAAACAATAGCGGAACTATCAGAAGCAGAGGTATATAAACTCCTTCATGAACCTCAGGTACATCAGATTGAATTGGAGCTTCAGAACAAGGAACTTATCCTGGCAAAAGAAGAAGTTGAAATTGTTTCTGAAAAATACATCGATCTGTACGATTTTTCGCCATCCGGTTATTTTACACTCTCCAGACAAGGTGAAATACTTCAGTTAAACCTTACAGGTGCAAAAATATTGGGTAAAGAGCGGTCTCAATTGATCAGGCAACGATTTCAACATTTCGTATCCAAAGATTCACAACCAGTCTTCAGTCATTTCCTGAGTTCGGCATTTGGTGATTGTACAAATGGTGGTTGTGAATTGAGCTTATCGACAATGGTAGGCGGGCCCAGAATTGCCCACCTAGACGGCATCGTTATGGAAAATGGAGAAAATTGCTACATTACTGCAACAGATATTACACAGCGCAAACAGGCTGAGTTGGAGCTTCAGTTGAGCCACGAGTTTAATCAATCATTGCTGAAAACCATCCCTTTTGGAATGGACATTGTGGATGAAAATGGATCCATCCTATTTTTGAGCGAAAGCTTTAAGCAACATATCGGAGAAACAGGTATTGGTAAAAAATGCTGGGAAATGTACCGTGACGATCAGAAACAGTGCCTGGGATGTCCTTTGCATTGGGGAATTCAGGTCGGCGAGACTAAAAAATATGAAACCAGCGATGTGATGGGAGGAAGGGTATTTGAAATCAGCCACACTGGGATGATTTTTAATGACAAAAAGGCTCTATTGGAAATCTTTATTGACATCACGCAACGAAAAGAGGCAGAGTTGGAATTGATTTTTGCCAAAGAACAAGCACAGGAAAGCGATCGGTTGAAATCGGCCTTTCTGGCCAATATGAGCCACGAAATCCGTACACCCATGAATGGCATCCTGGGCTTTGCCGAACTTCTTAAAGAACCAAAGTTGACCAATGAAGAACAAATGGAATACATCGGTATCATAGAGAAAAGCGGGGTCCGCATGTTGAATATCATTAACGATATTATTTCCATTTCTAAAATCGAATCGGGTTTAATGAACGTTTTCCTTTCGGAAACCAACATCAACGAGCAGATCGAATACCTATTTACGTTCTTTAAACCTGAAGTCTATAAAAAGGGGATGCAGCTTACATTCAGGAATGGATTGGAGAAGAAAGCTGCCATAATAACTACTGACCGTGAAAAGGTTTATGCCATCCTCACCAACCTTATCAAAAATGCGATCAAATATAGCGATACCGGTTCAATCGAATTTGGTTACGATCTTGTAGAGGCGCAATTCATTGCGCCTCTACAAGGCATTGCGACACAGCATTGCAATACATTGCAATTCTTCGTAAAAGATACAGGCATTGGAATTCCCAAAGAAAGGCAAAAAGCCATTTTTGAACGGTTTATTCAGGCTGATATTGGAGACAAAAGGGCTTATGAGGGAGCTGGCCTGGGTTTGGCCATTACCAAGGCGTATGTCGAAATGATGGGTGGGAAAATTTGGGTCGAAAGCGAAGCCGGCAAAGGGTCGGTATTTTATTTCACCTTACCCTACAAAGGTGAGGATCATGAAAACAACATTATCCACAATGCAATTCCTGAACTTGCCCCTGAATATCAAATAAAACTCATCAAAATATTAATAGCTGAAGATGATGAAGTTTCTGCTGAATTTCTGAAACTGATCCTGGGTAAATATGCCAAAGATATTATATTGGTCCGGAACGGATTTGATGCCATTGAAGCCTGCCACAAAAATACCGATATTGACCTGGTGTTGATGGATATAAAAATGCCAGTAATGGGCGGGTACGAAGGGATTCACGAAATCCGTAAATTTAACAAGGAGGTCATCATCATCGTGCAAACAGCCTACGCGCTTACAAGCGAAAGAAGAAAGGCAAAATCTGAAGGGTGCAATGATTACATTACAAAACCAATTGACCGCAATGCTTTGATGGCGTTGCTCCAAAAATATTTCAAAAAAAACTATTGAAAAGATTCATGTCATAAAGTTGAATTTTTGAAAGAAGCCCGGTGATGTGCCGGGCTTTTTTGTCCTTTCCCCCTCCCTACCTGTCATCTATTTTTGCCCAAAATTCGTACAATTCGTAATCAATCGTGCAATCCGTAATTTTTATGGCAGAAATACAATCCATCCGGCGCAACCTTGCGCTCAAAGAATTGGAGGCAAAAGAAACACCCGACGGCAAACAGGTTGCCTTCTCGATAAGGTTCGTCACCAAAAATGGCGAAATTGTTTTTATTCCCCGAGCCGTGGCAGCAGGCCTTCGCTTCGACATGAAAAGCAACCGGATGCGGGGCGTTGTGCCAGTCGATGCGCAAAACAGGGCCACCGGCCATGTAACCCCTTTTCACATAGACGGAATGATCGAATTCAATGACATGAAAATCAAACTCTAATGGCAAACATCCTTTACAACAAATCGGGCATCCCGTTGATGGTCTATTCAAAAAGTTACCAGGCCAACACCACCGGAACGCCTGCCGATAAGCTCAAGAACACGGCACAGCCCAAAAACCCGTTGGAAGATTTTACCACCGTTGGCGGAATCAAAATATCATCATGGGGAGCTGCCAACGATTTCCCATCGAAGGCAGATGCGATCATCAGCAGCGTCGGTGTGCTGAACAGCGGACTGAAGTTCACGCGGAACTTCACTTTGGGCCAGGGGATATTTGCCTGCAAGGTTGCCGATTACGATGAAGCAGGGAACGAAATACTTGAGCGCGTAAAGGACAAATCGCTCGTGGTGTTCGCCAATTCGCGCCTGGTCCGCAAATACATGGCAAAAGCCCTTCGCGATTACTTGAAATTTGGGTGTGCGTTCGTGCAGGTACTCATGAACGCCGATGGATCGCAAATCGTTGGCATAAACACCATTAATGCAAAATATTGCCGTTTGGAGTTTGCCGATCCGCAGACCGGGACGGTGAACCGCTGCGTCGTTTCGGGCAAATGGCCAGATGCACCTGCCGAAGGGCAATATCAGGTTTATGATGTGCTGGACGATTACGACCCGTTCGCCGACCTCCAGCGCCGCAGTTATGGCAACAAAACTGCCGGCAAATCGTTTGTCTATGTGATCCGCGACAGTTGGGGCAACGGGGAGTATTACAGTTCCCCTATCTGGTGGGCCTCCTACCTGGCCGGATGGGTGGACATTGCCAAAACTGTCCCTTCGTTCCTGAAAAAAGCCTACGAAAACCAGATTACTTGGAAATGGCACATCCAGATCCCGTATGCCCTTTGGGACAAGCAGTTCCCCAAAACCGATTTCGCCAACATCGAACTTCGCAAACAGGACATCGATAGCTACATGGACGGTATCGAGGCGAACTTGTGCGGAACGGAAGGGGCGGACAAACGGAATATTAAATGGTTAGCACTTAATGTATTAGGACGAATTCCCTCCCGAAGTTGTCATTGCGAACCCTGCTTCTTTAGATCAAATGGTTAGCAGAATTATGAAGCAGGGTGAAGCAATCCCATCTTTGAACCACAGTCCAGAACAATGTTATTGGCACAGTACTTCTTTGGATGGGATTGCTTTGGAGTGCAGGTGAACTTCTTTCAAATTTAGTCCAGTGCTGCACTCCGCGCAATGACAGGTACTGAGGGAGATGGTGCTGAGATGCTGCTTGCAACCTTCTGCAAGCTTTTAAAACTTTGTGGCACAATCAACAATTGGATTTTTCCGGTTTCCATTCTCCCTTCTACGGATTCCGTAATTCCCAATTCTATGGCCATCGAACTATGTTTTCTTTGCGGCGCATAGAACATTCGCTCTCCCAACGCCTGTCTGATTGCGCCTCTGTTGTATGGGTCAATCATTTATTCTACAATACTTTAACACCTACGTTGTATTGACTGTGCTAAAAGTTCATCTGGGTTTCCAAAACCGGGTAGTCCATAACTACCAATTCGGAAACGTTTCAATATCCCTCCGTGGTCAATTCCCCAGCGGGGATAAACATCAATAGCCCTGGGTAAGCGGTCTGGAAACAGAACTCTGTAATGGGTAAAAGTACCTTGGACCGCGCAACCCAAGGTAAAAGATCACCAGCCAAACCGTCCGTGATCAAAAGTCCGGAAAAGTGCAAAGCACCCTTCGGACAGGGAGAAAAGATGTTTGGAAATTGATGGCATCATCCAGAACAATGTTCTTGGAATGGTGCTTCTAAGTGTGGGATTGCTTTTCCGATGGATCCCCGAAAATCGGGGCAGGCAGGAACAAGTCGTCGTGCAGTTGATTATCTTTCAAATCTATTCTATTCCGCACACCGCGCAATGACAGGTCATGAGGGAGAAAGTGCCGTTAAGTTGTTTGGTATCATCATTCAACATTTGATATTTTGTGATGCAATCCACAATTTTGCCTACTTTTCCAAGGCGTTGCCATTGTGTTAGATTTTGACAAGAGCAGTTATCGACTTGTTTCAATGGTGTTTAGGGTTGAGCAATAACCGCAAAAATGTTCAAATATTTAGGAACGAGCTTGTGGGTCATGTGATTTCCAATCGCATTATATTTCCTCGATTGGAAATCAAGGTACCCTATCGCCCACAGCCATGCAATTCCGATTTTAGGCTATGTTGTGGGTTCGTATTTAAAATCCTTCCTCAAAAGGCTTTTTACTGTAACTTTATCGCATAAAAAATCCTGTAAGTATTTGACTTACAGGATTTTGTAGTAGCGGGGACAGGACTCGAACCTGTGACCTCCGGGTTATGAGCCCGACGAGCTACCAACTGCTCTACCCCACAATATATTTTTGTTTAAGAACGTCTCATCTTTAAGAGGGTGCAAATGTAGTTGATTTTTTTTAGGAATCAAAATGTTTTGGAAAAATAATCTGATAATTTAGTTTTGATCCTAAATTTTTGGGTATCCTGAATATTTCATGTAAGTTTGAACACGATTGAAAAACAGATAGAATGTCGAAAGAGAGAAAACGGGACAAGATAAAAAAGTTATTCCAGAACCCCTATAGGATTGTGATCTTCAATGATCTTAATCTTCATATAATCAAGCAGATACGCTTTAATGCCAGAACTTTTGTAATGGCATTTGTTGTTGCGGTCATTTTCATCATTGTTGCAGTTACAATGTTGATCGCTTTTACACCCTTACGGGAATACATTCCAGGATATCCGACTGGCAAAATGAGGCAAATGTTGATCAACAATGTTCTTGTTGTTGATTCGCTTGAAACAGAGATACAAAGGAGGGACAAGTATTTTAATGATTTCAGGGCAATGCTTGCGGGTGAAACACCTTTTGCCGATACGACTTTAAAGCGAAATGTAGTGCCAAAGCCAGACCAGATAGAATTCAAAAAATACAACAATGACAGTCTTTTTAAAAATGAAATAGCCCAGGAGCAATTAAACCTTGGTATTAATTCTGGAGGTACAACAAGAGGAGGAGTGGCTGGACTTCTATTTTTTCCTCCGCTAAATGGCATGGTTACGAATAAGTACAATGCAAGTGAAGGTCATTTAGGTGTGGATATCGTTGGAAAAATGAACTCACGGATTTCGGCTGCCCTGGATGGCACCGTGATTTTTTCGGGATGGACAATCGATACCGGATATGTGATTTATATCCAACACGAGCAAAATTTGATCACAATTTATCGCCACAATTCCGAATTGCTTAAAGTACAGGGCGATAAAGTGAGGGCAGGGGAGGCCATAGCAATCATGGGAAATTCAGGAAAAGAGACAACTGGTCCGCATTTACATTTCGAGATGTGGTTAAATGGTTCGTCAATCAATCCGGAAGATTACATCAAATTTTAATCACATGAAAAATATTGCGATTCTCGGTTCGACAGGATCCATTGGGCAACAAGCTCTTGATGTTATTGATAACCATCCCGATAAATTTACGGTTGAGGTACTAACTGCCAACAACAATGTGGATTTGTTGATCCGGCAAGCCAAAAAGTTCCATCCAAATGTGGTCGTAATTGCCAATGAAGAAAAATACAATATTGTAAATGAGGCACTTGCACAAGAAAATATAATAGTTTATTCTGGTTTGTCTGCCTTGGCACAAGTTGTTGAAATGGGAAGTATCGATCTGGTGCTTACTGCAATGGTGGGATATTCGGGGCTTATTCCAACAATCAATGCGATCAAAGCGAAAAAACAAATCGCATTGGCCAACAAGGAGACCCTCGTTGTCGCAGGCGACCTGATCAATAAACTGGCAATTGAAAATAGTGTGGATATTTTACCGGTCGATTCGGAACACTCAGCCATTTTTCAATGCCTTGCTGGAGAGTATATGAACCCCGTTGAAAAAATACTTCTAACCTGTTCGGGAGGGCCTTTTTTTGGTTGGTCCACAGAGGCAATCGCTGGTGTTACTACAAAAGACGCGCTTAAACATCCAAATTGGGACATGGGTGCGAAGATAACCATCGATTCGGCAACATTGATGAACAAGGGATTTGAAGTGATCGAGGCAAAGTGGCTATTTGGATTAAAACCCGAACAAATAGAGGTCGTAGTTCATACCCAAAGTATTATTCATTCGATGGTGCAATTTTGTGACGGATCGGTCAAGGCTCAGCTTGGATTGCCTGACATGCGGTTGCCTATCCAGTATGCTTTTGGCTTCCCTGAAAGATTGGCTAACCAATATCCAAGGCTTAATTTTGCCGATTATCCCACCTTAACATTTGCTTCCCCTGATAAGGAAATTTTTCGTAATCTTGCACTTGCATATGAAGCCCTTAACAAGGGTGGAAATCTTGCCTGTATTTTGAACGCATCGAATGAAGTTGTGGTTGAAGCTTTTCTTAAAGGCAGGATCTCTTTTCCAAATATCTGGCATGTGAATGAACAAATTATGCAACAATCTTCTTATGTCAGGAATCCCACTCTTGCTGACTATATTGAGACAGATCGTGAGGCACGTGCCTATACGATGGAGTTTGTGGACAAGTTGTAGTTAAATTATTGATATTATTATACTTATGGTTATTCTTATTAAAGCTGCGCAATTAATTTTAAGCCTCTCGATACTTGTCATTATTCACGAATTCGGACATTTTATTTTTTCCAAAGCGTTTAATTGCAGGGTTGAAAAATTTTATCTCTTTTTTGATCCCTGGTTTTCACTTTTCAAATTTCGAAAAGGTGAAACTGAATATGGAATTGGATGGCTTCCTTTGGGCGGGTATGTCAAAATATCGGGGATGATCGATGAATCGATGGACAAGGAACAAATGAAATTGCCTGCCGAACCCTGGGAATTTCGTTCAAAACCATCATGGCAACGGTTAATCATCATGATTGGTGGCGTACTTTTCAACCTCATCCTTGCAATATTATTGTATTCTGCAGTTCTTTTTGTTTGGGGCGAACAGTACCTGCCGACCAAAAATGTAAAGTTTGGGATCGCTGTGAGCGAAACCGGAAAAGAGATGGGCCTCCAGAATGGTGATAAAATTATTTCCGTAGATGGCAAAGAGGTCGAAGATTTCAATAAAATAGTCGCTACGATTGTCCTAAACGGGGCAAAAACGATTGAGGTTAAGCGTAATGAGGAGAATATTGTTGTTCCCGTAAAGAATGAGATCATTCCTAAGTTGCTTAAAGATAAGTTTATCATCTCATTAAGGGTTCCCTATTCCTGCAATATTGTTGGATTCGGGAAAGAATCCCCCGCAAGGGATGCCGGTCTTGAGATCGGTGATGAAATCATGACCATTAACGGTTCAGGGTTCAAGTATTACGATCAGTTCACCGATACGCTCACCGCATCCAAAGAAAAGACGATCAGCCTGCTTATTAAACGGAAAGGTGTTGAGAAAACCGTTAATGTAAATATTGGGAAAATGGGCATTCTCGGAATTCAGCGGGAATACAATATTGATGGCCTGTTTGAATTTAAAACAATCAATTATGGTTTTTTTGAGTCGTTCCCTGCCGGTGTTTCCAAGGGTTACCATGCTGTTGGCAACTACCTGAAACAGTTTAAGTTACTTTTTGCTCCTGAAACAAAAGCCTATGAATCTTTGGGTGGTTTTATCGCAATCGGGAACATTTTTCCAAGTGTATGGGATTGGGAATCGTTTTGGAACCTGACGGCGTTTCTTTCCATTATTCTTGCAGTGATGAATATCCTGCCCATTCCGGCACTCGATGGCGGGCATGTGCTGTTCTTGCTTTTCGAAATCGTAACAGGCCGTAAACCAAGTGATAAGTTTCTCGAATATGCCCAGATTGTTGGTATGGTGATCCTCTTCTCGTTGCTGATTTATGCAAACGGAAACGATATCTGGAAATGGTATTCCACCAAATTTTAGTGAATCAAAGTATTAAATAATTGAAAATAGTTAAAAAGCCCTGTACGATTAAAAGTACGGGGCTTTTTGTTGATACTACCTAAACCTATAGGTTTTTAAATTGTTTATTATTTACATTTGCTGTGGTTAATCTAAAATCTTGAATATGTACGGAAAAATGCAGGAACACCTCTCAAAGGAACTCTCAAACATCAAAGAAGCTGGTCTTTTTAAAGGGGAACGGATTATTGTTTCTTCACAGGATGCAAAAATAAAGTTGGACTCTGGTCAGGAAGTATTGAATTTTTGTGCCAATAATTATCTGGGACTTTCAAATCATCCCGAATTAATCGCTGCTGCAAAAAATGCACTCGATACGCATGGTTTTGGCATGTCGTCGGTCAGGTTTATTTGTGGTACGACCGACCTCCATAAAACGCTCGAAAAAAGGATAGCCGGGTTTTTTGGAACGGAAGATACGATACTTTATGCAGCTTGTTTTGATGCTAATGGTGGAGTTTTCGAACCTCTATTTTCAGAAGAGGATGCCATCATTTCCGATTCATTGAATCACGCTTCGATCATTGATGGTGTACGGCTTTGTAAGGCAAGGCGTTACAGGTACAACAACGCCGATATGAACGATCTTGAAGTACAATTGCAGAATTCGCAGGATGCAAGGTTCAGAATTGTTGTAACAGATGGTGTCTTTTCGATGGACGGCAATGTAGCCCCTTTGGACCAGATCGTAGCATTGGCAAAGAAATACGATGCCCTTGTGATGGTTGACGAGTGCCATTCGGCAGGTGTGGTCGGTGAAACCGGCAGGGGAGTTACAGAGAAATTCGATGTCCGTGGTCAGGTTGAAATCATTACCGGAACGCTTGGAAAGGCTTTTGGTGGTGCAGTTGGCGGATTTACAACAGGCAAGAAAGAGATCATAGCGATGTTGCGGCAGAGGTCAAGGCCCTACCTTTTTTCAAACTCAATTCCTCCTGCAGTTGTTGGGGCAGGGATCAGGATGTTTGAAATGATGACAGAAACCACAGAACTTCAGGACCGGTTGCATCGCAATACGGAATATTTCGTAACGAAGATAAGGGAAGCTGGATTTGATATAAAACCGACAAAATCAGCTATTTGTGCTGTAATGCTTTATGATGCCAAATTATCACAGGAATTTGCGGCCCATTTGTTGGGTGAAGGTATTTATGTGATTGGTTTTTATTATCCGGTCGTACCACAAGGACAGGCAAGGATTCGGGTGCAACTTTCAGCTACTCATAGCATAGAGAATCTTGATACTGCGATTGAAGCATTTATCAAAATTGGTAAGGAATTGAATGTTCTGCAATAATTCTATGAACTTTACCCATAGTTGGATCTCCCTTAACAGCTGGTAGGGTGGCCCTTCTGAAAAATGTAAACCGGCTTAACAAAAAAGGAGGAATTTAAGATGCACGCTTTTTGTAAAAATGTTACCATTCATGATGTAAATGAAACTTTTGGTACCGGTTGGTTACCACCAATGCCCGATTTGCGCGATTATTCTGCCGATGAGCCTTCAATAAAAGCCATGGCAAAGAAATTGGGAATCCATGCCACCACTGAAACTGCAATACCTGATAAAATGGATCTGAGAAAGTGGTGTTCTCCAATTGAAAATCAGTTGACAATTGGATCTTGTTCGGCTCACGCCGGAACTGCTATGGTTGAGTATTTTCAGAAGCGTGCGAATGGCACCTACATTCCAAGTTCCCGGCTTTTCCTTTATAAAACTACCCGGAATTTAATGCAAGTCACCGGCGATACGGGCGCATGGCTTAGAAGTGTGATGGGCGCCTTGGCCCTTTGTGGTGTTGCTCCTGAAAAGTTCTGGCCATACAAAATTGAGGATTTTGACAAGGAACCTCCAGCATTTTTGTATGCCATTGCCGACAATTATGAAGCATTGAAGTATTTCTGCCATGATGCCACAAAGGCGAAAGTTGCACCCGATGCGGTATTGGCTTCAGTTAAAAAGTACCTGGCTGCAGGAATTCCTTCGATGTTCGGAATTTGGGGCTTTAATTCGATCAACAGTACGGATGTAAAAGGTGGAATCCCCTATCCTTGTCCTGGTGAAAGTGCCCAATGGGGACATGCCATCGCCACTGTTGGTTATGATGATTCGAAAAAGATTAAAAACACACAATGTGGTGCCGAAACAACCGGAGCTTTGCTGATCAGGAATTCCTGGGGTAAGGAATGGGGAGAAAATGGTTATGGCTGGTTGCCTTACGATTATGTCCTCAATAAACTGGCCATCGATTTCTGGTCAATCCTGGGGATGGAATGGATTGACACTAAAAATTTTGGGATCTGACCCACATTTTATAAGTATCTGCATAATTGGATAATACATGTAATAGTAAATGGCCTTAATCGGATTAAAGATTAAGGCCATTTATGTTTATCCAGGAGGGTGACAATCACTTACCGATCAACTGCTCGCCAATGTAACTCCCGTAACTCGTTATGCAAAAGGATGATATAAGCGTAATCAAACCAATGACCAGGACAACATAGGTTTGGATTTTAACGTTCTTCCACTCTTTCATCAACATTCCGACTATGTAGCTAAAAAATATCAGCATCGACATGTGCAGGACCCAACTGGCAAACTGAAAATTTCCCATTTTAACATGGCCCAGGCCATAAAAGAAAAACTGGAAACACCAAAGTGATCCAGCAAATGCAGACCACATCCAATTCCTGAAAATCAACTTTCCTGTCATTCCAGAAGTAGTAGGCAAAAACTCTTTTAAGGTTCCTTGACGGATACCTGCTACGAAAAACCAGATGAAGTTGACAACAAAACATCCCGAGGTGGAGATGATCATTTTCGCGTTTCCCTGAAAATTTACCGCGCCATTTTTTGCCGCCATATCTGCAATTGGCTGACCATATTCGAGCGAAAGGTTAAAAACTCCTGAAAGGACGCCTGCTACAATTGTAAGGAGTAAACCCAAAGTCATATTGAACCCTATTTTCTCCACTGATAGCAACCTCAGATCCTTTTCCTTTTTAAACCCGGCCCATCCACAAAGGATCACGCCCAATAATGAGAGGATCATGCCAACCAGCACAATTCCGCCTCCTGGTCTAGCGAAATAGGTGTCCAAACCACCGAATATGATCAAAGGAAAAATTGTTCCAATCAGAGCGGAAATTCCGATTGCAAGTGTGTAGGTCAATGAGTACCCGATATGGTTGATGGCTTTCCCAAACGACATTCCACCAAACCCATAGGCACCTCCTAAAAGGAATGCGGCCCAAAATGGTTTAGATGGGGCATTGATCAAAATTGTAAAAAAGCCTGGAACTGTTAGCCAACCTACTACGATGGGCATAATGATCCAGGCAAACAGTGCCTGTACAAGCCAGAAAGTACCCCACGACCACTTTTTAGTTTGTGTACCAGGTAAATAACAACTTGCTGCGGATATGCCTCCAATAGCGTGAAGACCGGTCCCGATAATCGGATTAGATGTGATCATTTGTAATACTAATTTATTGCGTTGATATTTAATTAATTAATGTTTATTGTTTAAGGCGTTGAACAATGCATGGATATTGATGGGTGAAAAATAGGACAAAATAGCCTTATGGCTTGGTGAAATAATCAATCCAAATGCTGCGCAGGCATCCTGAAAATGGGGGCTCCACAAGATCCCCATCCGAATCCGGTTCTTTGGTGCATAGGTCACCATTCTCTTCGTTTCTTCGCGGTCGATGTATAAGGCAGGGTCGGGCCAGGGAAATTTCCCAACATCCTCAACATCAGAATAATCTTCAAAAAAACCTGGCGCTGTTAGGGTTCTTTCGTCAGGTGTATCAAGATGGCTCTTTTTGGCAAAATTGAACGCACAGGCAATATGGTTTGAAGGCGGATAATTGTAGGGGGCTTCTATTGGATAAATATCATCGTCTAACTTGATTTTCAGATCTTCAATTGAAGAAACCCCGAAATATTGAAACAAACCTTGGCAAGTTGAGGGAGCAGGAAACCCCAACCAACAGGCCGGCCCATCGATCGATTTGTGGTTAATGGTAGCAAAAAACCGCTCTTGGTGAGTCATAATACTGTAAATTAATACTTTACATTTATAAAACTGGCTTTGTTAATTGACTCCATCCTTCACCAAAAACCAGATCTTTCCGTCTTTCTTCCGGTACAACCTTTATTCGGATTATTTTCCCATCCTTCACTTCCCCTTCAACTGTAGTGTTCCGCATAACATGTAGTTTGAAATTCACGTCCCACTCTTTGGGCCATGCTGGCAACAGGAGAATCTTTCCGGGAACTTCCTGGACTAGCATCCGTTGAAGGGCAGTGGCACCCGACCCAAAATGGTCAAGATCCGGGCATGAATCGGGCCCCTCACGTCCGTATAGTGGAAAACGGCACATCGTTGAGGCAATACGGAACCGGCTCACCAACCCTTTTGCTGCCTCAGTGGCATTGCCGGCATATGCCCAATCAATTTGGTCCTGAGTCCAGCAACCGCAACCAAAAGCGTCTTTTACAGTACGTTGTATCATTGTCGAGGCTACAATATCGCCTGTTCCCTGGCCAACACCAAAACAGCGGAAAGGAAATACAGGATAGAGTTCACCATTTTCGGCGTTTTGTTTTTTCTCCCATTTTTCGGCAGGAGCAATTGATTTTTTACCCTCAATGGTTTGAAATGGAATCTCGGGAATTTCGTCACGGAACTTGCGCCAGCGGGACTGGTCATCGGAATTCCCCGCTTTCATTGCCAGCAATTGGTCAAGGCAAAACCGCAATCCAGCAACATCGGGTGACGGGTTGATGGCAATCCACCAGGTCTCGACAACCTGTGCCGGTTCAAGCCGAAGTTTACCGTCTGTACTACGGGGATAATGTTTGTCGAAAAACAGAAGTACCTCCCGTGCAAACGGAACAACGATGTTGTCGCGGAATGCTTTGTCATTTGAATAATTGACATTGTCGCACATCATGGCAAGTGTCTCAAGACCAGAGGTAAAATAGTAGTCATGATACCAGCCACTGTATTTTTCCCCTGGTTTTGTTTTTGGCGGAATTCCCCCATTGTCACAGTCCTGCTCCGCACCGGTAGGTTCGATATTCTCGCGGTAATAAGCACCTTCGTGCCCGAACCAGGCTTTTGTGATGGCTTTTCGCATTTCGAGAACATTGAAGTAATAACTGAAGAAGGGTTTCATCAGGTCATAATCTCCACTGGCAAGGAGCGGCCAGTAAAGCAAACGCTGGTTCTGGAAAGTGAAACGCCGTCCCCAAAGCCGGTCATCCTCGCTCGTAATCCAATAATCATTTACAGGTTGCAAATTTCCAGACCTGTTTCTTTTGTCATTTCCCTTCAATTTTAATTGTTGAGTGAACAGCCCACCATTAAACTTGACTTGTACTGTACCACGGCTCTGACAGGCCATCAGGAAACGAAAAACATTGTAACTCTGTGCAGTTAAAGCGGCACCATCTTTTTCATCACGGGAGCCTGAAGCAGATGGTTCGCCATTCAGTTTTTCACGGTCTGCCTTTGGTAAGGTATTGTCGGCAGCTATAATCCAACTCCGGTTCCAGAAATCAGCCCACCAGCGGCAGTTGTTTTCCCAATCTTTCTTCAGGCTAATAGGCTGTGCAGCTTGGCTTTCAATAGCTTCGACCCATTTGGATGAAGTAGGCGTTTTCATAGTCAAAGCGTGAATACGGATGTCGAATGATTTTCCCTCACCTGAAAAAATACCACCTGAGAGCTTAAGATCAGGGCTTTCGAGCAAATTGCCAAAAGTGTTGTAACGAAATGGATCGGTAACTTTTTTTGCCATCTGCCCTACGTTGTAAAACTTTAAGTCATCGGCCAGAATGCTCCGGTCACCAACAGAATAATACCAGATCATTTTGCCGTTCTTTTCCAATTTCACGTCCTGGGTAGGTTCCGCATCGGGCAACCACCCACCGGCAGAAGTGTAGAACTTCGTCACATTGAACGACGTATGATCGAAACGTATCCAAAGATCGGGCTGAGCTGTAACTGCAATTTCCTTTATCGAATTGATTTCTACGTGAAAAACCGGTCGATTCGCATCGGCCCAGATACGCAGTTTTAATCCATCCGCCTCTATATGAATGGAACCGGTCGCCAGATCGAGTGTCTGCCGGAAAGGTTTTCCAGCTACAAAAGGATTAGGCTTTAAGGAAATACGTATGCGGCCAGTTTTAAAAATATCTCCCATATAAGTGTAGGCATCGTTCTTTGCGAGGAGAAGGAACAGGTCGCCATTTTCGATGGCATAAACTCCTGCGGCAATATCGCCGTTTCCCAATGGCATCACCCCTGTGGCATCTTTTGATGGGGTGTTCCAGATGACATTGTAGCGGCTCACCAGATTTTCGGATCCAAAGGCTAAACTATGAATCAACAATCCCGAAATCAGGCAAATGATAAAAATAGAATCGTTTCTTTTCATTGATTAAGTGTTTTATTATCGATTTAAAGAAAACTGAATTAATTTGAACTTCCGGAAAAATCCAATGTTCGATCATCCTGGTTCCCGTAACCTTTAAATACCATCTTATCAGGATATACCTCCATGATTCCGTATGAAGTTTCGGATTTGGCTTCCACCATCCCTTTCAGTATGAGGTGATGAACATTATGGTACTTCTCATAACCTCCTGCATGGTGATGCCCTGATATCCATGCGACTACGGATGGATGCGTGTTGATGAGGCTCAAAACCTCCCTGTTGTTCCACAATTGGGTACCATTCTCGGGTAATAAAGGCCAATGACAAAAAATGACCACCTTTATATTGCTGGCATCGGCTTTTTCGAGGGTTTTTTCAAGCCACTTCAATTGTTTGTCACCGATCCCGCCGTTCCAGTTATAGGCATTGTTCAAGCCTGCTTTCTTAATTTCTTCTAATTTAGCTTCCCCTGCTTTCGATTGTAACGTCCCTTTAACTGATGCAAATGTACTGACTTCGGAACCATCTAAAACAATGAAAACCAAATTTTTGACTTTAAACTCAAAATACCCCGTCTTGTTATTTAAACGTTTCCGTACCTGATTTTTGTATGAATCATCAACCTCGAAATCATGGTTTCCCATCACGTTATAAAGTGGAGCTTTTAATTTAGCCAACGAAGCAAGGGGTTTATCGTAACTAAGGTAATCATGATCGATCATATCCCCAAGCGTGACCACAAAAGCAAGATCCCGGCCATAAAATTCATCCACACTTTTTTCAAGTTTGTTCACAGAATTCCGATAGTCCCGATCCCCTTTTTTTTCTGCATCGGCATATTGAATGTCGGTAACAATTCCAAATGAGAATGTTTTTTTTGCCGGATTCTTACCTGTTTGGGTAATCTCCTGTGAACTTGCACTTTGCAGAAAAGCAAAAAACAAACAAAAGACCATTGTAAATTGGTAGGCATTCATATTGCTGTGTGTTTTAAAACCATTAAGATAAAATTTTTCAGTAAGGTTGTTGTTGAATTTACTGAATTTGCAATTTGTTCTTTTCGAGTAAAATCAAATAACCCTTATTCCCCGGAATAGTCATTTTCTCTAACGAAAAACTTGTTTGTTCGGCCTGAAAGTCCTTAATTTCAGGGATTTGAACAATGTATTTTTTCGGATCCAATCCAAGTTTTGACCAGTCAATTACTACCGATGCATCCTGATCAGTGTTTGACCAATTTGCTACCGAAATAATTGCATCGTCGGAGCTTCTATAAACAGTTGCCTTAATATTAGGATTGCTGCACGAAACAGGACACTCTTTTTCCCAATAACCAACCATTATTTTTTGGGAAATCTTGTAATCATCCCAGAATTTCCATATTTCTGAAGGTGAATTGCCCGTCCAACCAGCACGCGATGTGATCCCATAAACCATTCCACGCCAGGGATTTCCACCACCTTCGAGCATCTGTCCTGCAAGTCCGAATGGTATTCCCGATACTTCGATCAGCCAGTGATCCGGCAACCTGTTGTAATTACGCCCTTCGCCAATCCAAACCAGATCGAAATAAGGAAGCAAATCCATATAAATGTTCAGGCAGTTTGCAAATCCAGCCCATTTATTAAAGTGGTTCCAGCTGTGCAAATCCATTCTTCCTTCAGGACGGTATTGGTCAATCACTTTCCGTGCACGCCGCAACGTAAACCGGTCAAGTGCCGCATCGTCAATATAAACGCCATCAATTCGAATGTGCTGAACCATCCAGTCTAACCCGGCAATGTAAAAGTTGTTAAGACGGCTGTCGGGATTGGTTATAACCGACAGATCTGTTTCTCCTTTGAACTTTCCCTCTTTGACAAGGTTGTACCAGGCCGGAAGATATTTTTCCCTCATGTTATTGATTAGCCATTGGTTCGGACCTTTGGGATGCAAGGCTTCGGTCCTGCTTGCATTTCCCGGTCCAGGGAAAATAACTTCCCCGTTCAAACTGTTGAACGCCCAAAACTCGGGAAGATTTTTTGTCAGTTCGCGGGTGGTATAATACAATTTCAGCCGAAGGTTTTCATTGTGTGCTTTGGTAACCAGTTGTCTAATCTCCTGAACATTGGCATCAAGATAGGGATAATTGATGAATGGATAAATATCTTCAGCGTGATGAATGTTGAGGATATTTGCACCTGCCTTTTTTGCATTTTCTACCTTTACCGAGGTGTTTGTGCCTCCGCCATGATAATACCGGTCACCAAATTTATTTTGCCTGTCAATTGTCCTGAAAGGGGTGACCAACAGTTCAAAATAGAAATTCAACTGCTCTCCCTGTTTCATTTCCCTGTTTGCAGAAAAGGCATTTATGATCACCTCATCTTTTTCCTTGCCAACATTGACTCCTCCTTTTCCTCCATTTCCCCATGAGGGTGGCAATTTTAGCGGACCAAATTCATAATAAATATTCACCAACGGCCTGACATAGTTTTCTGCTTTCCACTTGATGCGCAACCCACCGTTCACGCCACCAACCCATAGCATATCCTGATTTTTAGAGACATCCCATTTCCACTTCCAGTCGGGAGCCCGGTATCCACCTTCGTGACCCAATCCCATCATATATTCTGCCTTCTTGTCAACAATAGGAATTTCGAGGCGTATATCTTTAATTTTCAATTCATTCTTTGCAATAAGTTTTAGCCTGTAATCAACAAAACCATCAAACTCCATCTGCCCCGTACATTCGAGAGTGAACTCATCCGATGTGTTCATAACGCTCCAAACAATTTTAGAGGGTGTTTTATCCTGGAAGGTTAATTGGCCGGGAACTAACCGGATAATATCACCATTTTCTTTTTCGATGACAAACCGGAAGGGATGATCTACAATTGGTTCTCCCTCATTCACAAGTGATTGGTTTGATGGTCCAAAATAACTGACTATGGATGCCGGTAGTCCGTTATCTGCCAACTTTAAGGTACGGCCCAAAATTTTTATCGTATTGTCCTCAACTTCAATAGGAATATAACCTTTGGTTATTTCTTCATTAATCCCAACCGTTGAATTGAGCCGGGAAAGTCGTGAACCCTCATTATAACCATGATTGGCCACTGCTTCTCCGGATACTACCAATTGAATCGGTACCACATGTTTTTCCTTGTTTGCCAGTACAGAGACCGAACCTTTATAATCACCAGCTTTAATAGAATCCATGTCAATGCCAACCCAAAGTGCCTGCACTCGACCGGTAGAAACATTAATTTCCTTGGAAAACGATTTTCCTTTAAAATCAATACCCCCTTTATTGAAACATGTTAATCTATTGGCAGATATTAATTTCCCCCTTCCATCTTTAAAATCTGAAAATTCAATTTGAACATCTTTGACATCCTGTTTTAAAGCCCAAACACCCAATTGAAATACAAAGAATTCACCAGGTCGGGGATTCAGGACAAAACTTTTCTTTTTTAGACAATCACTTATATTTCCTTCCGGAATTGAGTCAAACCATTTGATCGGCTCCTCATGCAATGCCGGAAAGACAAAGAATGACTTGTTTTTGAGAAGATTACCATATTTTTCGGCTGCTAAAGTCGTTGAAAGATTGTTTGTTGGACTGACACCAAAAGCAGGAGCACAAATCGTAACAAAGACAAACAGGCTTATATTCAAATACTTCATTGTGAACCGATGTAATGAATTGATATATAATTTAAATGTAATAAATTGATATATAGTAGAATATGAAATATTGGTTGCGTTTTATCTAACGATAACCACTTACTTTATCCGTTTTGCCAAATCCACAACAGGAATGGTAATTATCCTGCCAATAGGTTTCCCTTCCCTGTAAGTAATAACCCTGAATGTATCGGCATCCTTGGGTATGGAAAGTTTTTCCCCCTTTATATACAACATACTGTGATGATCGGGATAGGTGTTGTCGAAAGTATAATAGATTGTAAGTTCTTCTATTTCAGTACTTAGCTGTATTAAAAGATTGCCTGATCTATCTTTTGTAGGTGTGACGATTGCATCAAAAAAACTTCTGGAATAATTGATATCTGCCCTTAATAATCTTTGCAAATGGACTTCGGTCCGGCTAATAAAATCTGGCCAGTTCCTGTATGATCGTGGTGACCAGAGTATTTCGGCAAGGGCAAATGAGCGTGGCCAAAACATATATTCTGCCTGGCGGAATGTGGGCACACTTTCTGTCCATAGGTTTCCCTGTCCTCCAAGTATAAAAGCGGAGTCAACACCTGCAGGAACAGGTTCAAAATCATAGACTTTATTGAGTCGTAAAAGACTATAAGTTGGTGGCTCAATTGCAGGGTCGCCCTGATATAAATCAAGATACGCAAAATCATTTGGACTCATCACAACATGGTGGTTTGCTTTTGTCGCTGCAATGCCACCTTCCATGCCACGCCAACTCATGACTGTTGCGTTGGGGGCTAGGCCTCCTTCAAGAATCTCGTCCCAACCCATCAATTTTTTCCCTTTTCCCTGTAAAAGTTTTTCGAGCCGTTTGACGAAATAGCTTTGCAATTCTTTTTCATCCTTTAATCCATTGTCATTCATCACTTTCTGACAATCTTCACACTTTTTCCAAAATCCTTTGTAACATTCGTCCCCACCAATATGGATGTATTCAAAAGGGAACAATTCGGCCACTTCGGTTAAAACAGTATTCAAGAATTCAAAGGTAGATTCCTTCCCGGCACAAAGGGTATTGTCATCGATCCCGTAGAATTTACAACCTGGATTTACTTTAAAAGTGTTTTTTGAAGACGATAACCAGGGATAAGCTGCTATGGCGGCTAAACTGTGTCCCGGGATATCTATCTCAGGCAGAATATTTACATTGCGTTTGGCAGCATATTTGACAAGGTCTTTAATTTCCTCCTGGGTGTAAAAACCCCCATAAGTAGCTTCTTCTCCATCCTGAGGACAATCCCTATCCCACCATAGACCGGTTCGTGGCACCCGCCATGCTCCAACTTTTGTGAGATTTGGCAACTTTTTTATTTCCAATCTCCACCCCTGATCATCAGTCAAATGCAGATGCAGAATATTGAATTTATAGAATACCATTTGGTCAATCAAACGTTTTACTTCAGCAATCGTAAAAAAATGCCTGCTAACATCCAGCATTAAACCACGCCACGAGAAACGGGGTTCATCAGCTATTTCAAGAGCCGGAATTTTCCTATCTCCATCAACTGGAATCAGTTGCAACAAGCTTTGGACACCATAGAACATGCCCTGAGATGTAGCTGCCCTGATTGTTATTGCTGCAGGATTAACACTCAGGAGATAACCTTCTTTTGCAGTTTTCACTTTTTTATCAATTAACAAATAGATTACCTGTGAATTATGCTGTACTCCATCTGCTTGTTTTATTGCCAAATTCAAATTATTCAGCGATTTTATGGTTGCGGATGTATAACCTGCCAGGAATTCAAGCTGGGGATCATTGTAATAAATAGCAATATTATCATTCATTGTAAAAAATCCTTTTCCCATCTCCACCTTTTTGGGCATAGGAATGATATTGATCGTCTGGGAAAAAACCAGGTCACAAATGCAAATCAAAAGCATGGAAATTACTATTCTACTGTATGTCATAATGTAACGATGATGTGTTTTTCGAATTTTCCAAAATTAAATATAATTAGACTGTCTTTAGGCAATTGTTTTTTCATCTATTCCCTTTTTATTTTTTCGAATACCCTTCTAACCGCCATGGCCTGATCGATGTGATCCTGAATGATGGCGCCTCCCTTATCTACATGAACATCAAAACAGATCACCCCCTCTTTTGAAAAAACCTTTTCTGCCCATTGTTCAAGTTGGTTTGTTTCAAGCCGTTTTCCGGCTTTGCTCCATGATTCCCCAAGATACGTGAACAGGAACCATTGCACTCCATCGACTACCCAACGGTTTTGGGGCACCTGAACGATTTTACCCTCTTCACCTGCACTATAATCATCGTAAGGAGAATTAGATTGAATTTGTTTCACGCCATAATTGTAGGTAACTATGCTGTTGTAATTCCCTGCTTTTGCGGCAAGGGTATGCGTACTGATGTTGTGCGCCAGGCTCATATCGGAACGTGTTTCAATAATACCGCCACGATACACCCCATCGAACCACCATCCGGAAAGCTTTTCCCCATAGCGAAGACTCCATTCCCTGATTACTGATTCCCAACAAGTCTGGGTGAATTGCGAAGTGGGGGAATCTTTTCCGTAGGTATATTAAAACTTCTTATCAACCAGCTCATTCCGAATAGGAGGATTTCCAGGGAGGTAAAACATCATCCGGATACCCCTTTTATTCAACGCCTTGTAAAGATCGGCCGGAAGGTCGCGCTTACTGCAAAGTTCTCCGGGAGATACACCTACAATTGAATCATAGGCCGAATTGGGTGAACAATAATATCCATCATTCTGACCAAGGGCAAACATCACAAAACCGGCTCCGGCATCCTTACAATTCCGGGCAAAAAGCTCAACATCAAATCCGTTAACGACATCGTTGTACTCTTTTGAACCACCTTCTTTTGCGTAAACGTCTTTCAAAAAATGGATCATAACACCCATTCCTGCATTTTTAAACCATTCGGTATTTGGGTTTCCATTCAATACAATGGGAGTTTCAGTGATTATTGAAACAGAACCAGTTTTATTCCCACTTTTTGATCTTGATGTGATCGTACATTTCAAATACTTTCCAACATAATTGGTTAGCAAAACGATCTCTTTGGAATGAATTCCGGGAAGCTCTTCCCATTTTCCATTCTTTGAATCAGAAATTGCCCAGACAATGTTCTGTTCAGCGATATCTTTCGAGGATTTGAAAACCACCTTTAATACAGTCTTGGCCAACGGTTTTCCTACAATAGACAATTCACCGCTTTTCCCAGGCTTGAACGAACAAAACACTAAGAAGATACAAATTAGATAAACAAAAGAGTTTTTCATACCTGAGATTTTTTTGTTGGTATTAAACATCAGATTAAGCAATGGATATGATATATAATAATGTTGCATTTAACACCCCTAAATCCCCAAGCGGGGACTTTCTATATTTGCCTATATTTGAACTTGTTATATGGACACCCCTTCAGATGGTCAACAAGCTTATTTTTTCCCAAGTGTCCATCCCCTTGAACTGTTGGACTCCCTTATAGAATAATCACTTTGTAATCAGTTTTTTATTGCTGAAACAGGTTCAGCTTTGCCGATGGTTTTCATCTCTATTTTCAATTTTGAAGCACCTTCACCGGTGAATTCTGCATCAAAAATGATTTTGTTTTTACCTTTTGAAAGAAGGGGTATCTTGCCTTCAGGAACAATCGTTTTAATCAATTTCCAGTTCTTGTCGAATAGGTTCAACTTTCCGGTTTCGTCAAGCTTAAGGACCTGTGAGGGCTCCATGGTGATGGGAATCTCAATTTTGTAATAATCATTGACTTCCAGGGATATTTTGCTTACTGACGATCCATTGTTTTTTTCAACAGGGAGGAGATTGATCAGGAACATCATTGGTTGGGCATCGAAAGTATTATCGAATTCATAGGTGCTGAATACCGGTTCACCAGGCTGTCCTACCTTTTGTTCATGGACATACCTTTTTATCTGATAGGGGAACAGGTTCCACTTCCCCGGACCCACATAGTCAAGGTGATATTCGTTATTGATGTCTTCCATCTTCAATTTCTGCTCAGTAGAAAAGGCTCCCGCCATTCTTGCTGTTTCCCAGGTATTGATCGCTTTGAATATTGCGTTGCTCTCCCCGTTTTTTGTCACATTGTCGAAATTCAGGTTGAAGGCAAAACCTGCGTCAAACCCCGCAGCACGGGCGAGCAACCATTCTGTATCTTCAACACTTGTCTGGGACGACATGCTAAACCACCCCAGCATCGGGGGGATAAAATTACGGCGATAAAAATCCTGATTCATAAGCCGATAGGAGGTCTGACTTTCACGAAACCCCGCATACCATGGCTCACCCCAGTTGTAACGGGTGTTGATGTGCCAGTTAAAGTGGGATGGATTGCTGGCATCATTGATCACCTTCCCTTTTAATTCAGGATTCAGGTTGTCGAACCATGTTTTTGTGAACAGGCTTCTGGCATATTGTCCCATGCCTGTTGACCACACTCCCTCCAGGCCATCGAATGAAATTTGCATAAGGCCAGTTTCATTGAATAACCTGGCGATGTTTTTTGAAATCTCCTCCGAAAGACTGGCATTGCTTAAAAAAACTTTGTAACCATGGTCCATGAGCTTTCCGATCACCTCGCCTTTTTGATGGGCAGAGACTTTTGTATTAAATGCCCCTCGAACACAACCTGTTAATTTCCAGGGTTCAGTGGCGGATACATCTTTGTACCTGATTATTTCATTGCCAATTACGACCGAATGAAGTGAATTATTTTTCATCTGATTAAAAAACAGAGGAGCCTCAATCGGGATCTCTTCAGAATCAGCGGTGATGCCAGCAGAAATTTTACTCTCTCCCACTTTTGCCAGCCTGTTATCCGGGACCGGAGAAACATATGCATCATTGGTGGTGATAAAATTGGAAAGTGTATGAACGCCCAACTTTATCCCTTCAACTTTTGCCCTGTCAACGCATTTTTTCATGCTGACCCAATTTTCAGGATACGATTTTTCATTCAATACAAAATGACCCCATGTTTTGAAGGGGTCGCTTTGATAAAGGTATTTCAGGCCGGCTTTTTTTGTAAGTTCAATTGCCTGATCCAGGTTACTCTCACCAAAACCAATAATGAGATAGGAAGCTGTAGCTGAGCGTACTGTTTTACCCCATTCTCCATCAATAAGAGGATGAGGCAGTCCTTCTGCTACTTCAATTTTCCCGATGGTCTCCAATGCCTTTTCAGGAGTGCAGCCAAACAGTGCAATTTTGGATCCGATTGCTCCACCGTCAATATACTTAGGCGCTACATAAGCATCGTGTGCCCAGTTCGCGATGATCCGCTCTTTGTTTCTGTTGCGGCAATAAGCCTGTACGATGCTTCCAAAATCCTGAACCCTTGCAGTCTGTCCCCTGTAGTTTTTCTTATTTTTCCAATTTGCTGTCAAATCAACCGCACTACCACCTGTTGCGAAAATGTCAAACGAAGGCTCAATATCATTCTCCTCTGAGGGGTATCCTCCAAGGGTTTTTACATTCAACGATTGAATTCCGATGGCAAAATGTTTGTCACGGACCACGCCAACACATTCGCCGATGGTTTCGCGGATTGTTGTTGGAAATGGCCCCCATACGACCAGCTCCACGATATCAGCTTTGGTTATTCCTGTCAACTCAAAAGAAAAATAACCTGCCTTTATACTTGCCTTAACCTGCGCTTCCACCTTGTTACCAGGAAAAGTGAAAGTCAGCATGTTGTTTTTTTGTTTGACTAGTGAGGGACGTTCAAAAACGTTGTTGACACGGATGCTTAAAAGCGAATTAACCTGTCCTACAGGAAGATACTCGTTACGATTCAGCTTATCGAACAGACTTACAATTTCGCCCTTATCATTTAGCTCCATTTTAAAAGTTGAAGTTTCAAAAGAAATATTCCTGGCAGACAGGGTGAGTACCAAAAAGAATCCAGCTATTAATAGGATAGTGTGTTTTTTCATTTGAATGTCAGTTATTCATTTTTTTAGAACATATTTTTTGTCATTATTACTGGTAAAAATACCCATTTTGACATCAAAAATTGAGTTAGGTTCGAATTTTTATTTGGGCATCCATGGATTGACGTAGTAGCCGACTGTTGCCGTCAATCCTTTACTGACGCTGAGTTGATACCTGGATTTTTTGATCCTGGTAGGTTGGATAATTTACTTTACATGAAGCCTCACGAGTCCTGACTGGTGAATAGGGCTGTCCGAAAGAACAACTTCCTCCTAAAGGAAAATAGAAGCGCAGGGAACGGTGAACATCGTGTTTTTTTGCAAATTGCCCGTATGAAATTTACGGAAAAATTAACCCCATTTTCGACACTCTTTACGGAAATATTCACCTTTCGGCTATTTCACTGAATAAAAGATCGCCTTTCCTGCTAAGTTTATAGATTTCAGGATTACTCAGTGGCAATTCCAGAACTATATGGTTGATATGCTCCAATAAATCGCCAAATTCGATTGTCTCTTCAAGATTGAAATTGAAAACAGCTTTTTCAAGGATGAGGTCTTTGGATTATTCCCCTCAATCTTTGTCCATTATTTCTTTTTTCGGTTTCAAAGCAAAGTTTCATACAAAGTTAAAAACTTGCGGAAAATGTAAAAAGTAATTTACTTTTCAAATACGTATATAGAGGTTGATTTGAAAACAAAGCCATACCCTTTCAGAAGAATTTTTTATGGGGAATAAAAATTATTTAAAGGCCTGAATATCAATGGAAAAAAACCAATTAACAATTTTGATCCAACGTGTTTATTGTACTTTTCGATTTCAAAGATTTGCATTTTGGGCACCACAGGTTAGAATGAACTGTTCCGCAAATTGGGCATGTATTGTTTTCCATCTTTTATCGTCGTAAAGTTTAATTTTGACGCAAATCTAAGTTGAAGTTGTTACAGAACTGTTACAAAGTTGTTAAGTTTTGAAAAAACAATTTTCCAGGGTCCGTCATGTTTTGTTGAAGTCGTTGCACCGGCATTATGTCGCAGGAGCCTTTTTTCGGGATCAGAACTGCTGCCTATATAATAATGATCTGATTTAGAACTAAATAGGATATAAACGTAGTAGGACACGGTTAAACGATTTAATGTTTTGCTAAATCACAGGCTAATATACCAATAATCGGGGAAATTGCCAAATACCATATTGGAAAAGAAGGTGCCAGCGTATGAATTTTTAGCTTGAACAGTTCAACCGGATTTATGCAAAAAAAAGAGTCAGTAAGTTTTGCCTACCTGACTCTTCTAACTTTTATGGTAGCGAGAGCCGGGTATGATCCGGCGACCTCCCCGATTTTGATCGGGACGCTCCAACGAACTGGGCTGTAAGGTTAACTTTTGGGATTTTTCCGGATCAGGTTTTCAATGAACA
>CAIYPA010000284.1 GCA_903927965.1 uncultured Bacteroidia bacterium
CATGTCGTATTTTGCCTGATTGGCCGTGGCATTGTCGAACCACCATTTGAAACGCTCAATATTGTTCCCCTGGTCAATATGCAAGATGACAATCGAATTTGGGCTGACGGCTTTAATGGCATCATAACCACTGTTGATCAACTGTACCAACTGAGGCCAGTTTGAAGTACTTCCTTCAAGATAGACCATGCCACCCGGGATTTCGTTCCCAACCTGGACCCATTCGGGGGAAATGCCCGCATTTTTCAGGGACGTCATAACATCAAAGGTATAATTGTACAAATCCTTGACCAGTGTCGGAAAATCATGGCCTTCCCACGCCAATGGTTTCCGCTGTTTTCCAGGGTCTGCCCAGCTATCGCTGTAATGGAAATCGATCATCACCTTCATCCCCCATTTCTTCGCCCTTAATGCCATTGCAACAGTCTCTTCCTTACTGCAATGACCGCTTGCCCTATCATCAGAGGGGTTTACAAAAGTCCTTAACCGTATTGAGTTGATCCCGTGATCCAGTAAAATCTTAAAGCAATCCTCCACCTGACCATTGTCGTTATAAAATTTATAGCCGGTCGCTTCCATTTGCGGAAGCCAGCTAATGTCGGCCCCTTTGGCAAAGAAATCTTTATTAATTTGTGATACAGTATCTTTGCTTTTGCAGGTAAGCAACAGTAGTGATATCAGTAGAATAGGGAACCTGAAATGTATTGTTTTCATTTGTGTCGGTTTTGTACTTATGCCATGCAAGTAATTAAAAATTCCGCTAAATAAAAAATCCCTGCCTTTAAAACTCTTCTGTTTAAAAGCAGGGATAATAAAAAATAATAATTCAGATAAATCAGGGCTTCCTTATTTTACAAATTTGGATTTCAACAAGTAATCAATACACCCTTTGACACCTTCAAATTGGGTCATGCCCTCTTTTGTTTTCTCAATCTCGACATAATACTCATTCAAACCATTTGCATAAGCTTTATTGAAGATATTTTCGAAATTCATCATACCCGATTCGCCCAAAACCAACCTATCTTTGATGTGAAGGACAGGGAATCTCTTGGGATACTTCTCAAAATACTCCAATGGGTCTTGTTCTCCCATAACGGTCCAATAAACATCCATTTCAAAAAACACGAGATCAGGATTGGTGCCTTTAAGCATCAAATCATAAACAATTTCACCTTTGGGACGGAAAAAATCGCCTGGTTTTGGTGCAAGGGGTTTTTCAGTTTCACTTGAAATCCGTTGTTTAAACTCATTGTTGTGGTTATGATATCCCCATTTAATCCCGGCGGCTTTTGAAATCTCACCAGCAGTATTGAAAACTTCGCAGACCATTTTGACATCATCGAGCGTTTCCATTTGAGGCATACCCGGTTGAACCAATGTTATGACACCAAATTTAAGGTGGTCTTCAACAGTCCTTTTCCAGAAATCTGCAATACCTGCAGCGTTTTCTTTTGTGTATTTCCGTTCAGTTGGATTAACATGGGAACTTGTGATTTTCAAACCGGCATCGTCACAAATTTTACGGTAATCGCCAACTTCATATTTGCCCATTTTGCGGTTGCCGTAACCGGCAAGTTCGATGGTGCTGTAACCCATCTGGGCAATTTTTTTCATTCCGCCAGGAACATCATCAGTCAGTTCTTTTCCCAGGGAATAAATTTGTAAACCAATCTTCTTCTTGGCGGCAGAAGCTGGGTTGCTTGTATTTGAGGCAGCAACGGTGGACGCACTACCAGCAACAACGCCACCAACAGTTAGCAAGGACAATTTTTTCAGAAAATCACGTTTTGTTTCCATTTGTATTGTTATTATGTAATCAATTTCAAGTGCCGAAGTTACGGAAATATTTTATCATGGGCCATCAGAATTGTCAAAAAGTAACCAAACTATTTGTTAAACACTTTTGTTAAACCTTTATTAAAATTGAATGTCATCTTAATTCAGAAAATTTTAAGCAGAAAGCGTTTATAGCTCAGGGACAAAACTATTTTTAATTTATCTTTACAAAAAAAACTGATAAATGTATAATGTTGTCGTTATCGATGATCAAGATTCCTCATGGAAGCCTCTGGTCTATTTGCTTAATAGCCTTACAACTCTCAAGATCAAGGTTTTAGGGAATGCCACAAACCTAGATCAAGGTATCAATTTAATAAAATTGCATAAGCCTGACATTGTTTTTCTTGATGTTGAGATGCCTGGAAAGAAGGGATTTGCCATTTACGATTATTTTAGGAAACCTGATTTCAAAATCATTTTTGTGACCGGCGACAAGAATTATGCGGTGGACGCAATTCGGTTTTCAGCTGCGGATTTTTTGGTAAAACCGGTAGAAATGGTTGACCTGAGAGAATCGTTGCAAAAAGTAATCCATCAGATTGAATGGGAGCATCAGCAAGCAGAGCTGATCGACAGGATCAACTATATTAGCAATCCAGGGAAACCAGGTAAAAATATCCTATTTGATGTGGAGGGTGGTGGATTTGAAATGGAAAACACAAGCAATATTGAGTATTGCCAGGCAGACAAATCATATTCAGATATTTACACAATTGGCAATAAGAAAATTACGGTTTCAAAAAGCTTAAAAGAGTTAAAAGAAATACTTCCTGAAGACCAGTTTTACAAGACACATAAATCCTATCTTGTGAATATCAATTATATCCGAAAATTTGTCCGAGCAAGTAAAAGTTATGTTCTCCTTAAAAGCGGCACAAAAATTGACGTTTCAATAAGGGTAAGTTCAAATATATCCAAAGACTTAAAACAAATGCTTGCAAAGTAAAGAATTAGCTTGACTTAATGTCAATCTAGCAATCAAGGCATATAATTAAAATTCAAGTAATTATAATGTATTTTTTAATGGTCTGCCTTTATTCTCCGAATACGATAAATTCCCTATATCTACGTTAATAAACCGATGGAATTTTGTAGCCTATATACTTATTACATTTACACTGATTTCAAAAACAAACAATATTGAACTAAAATATAGGTTATGAAAAAACGACTTCTCTTTAACTTGCTCATTTTGACAATCGTATTGTTGTCATGTGTTAAAAAAGAAACTGTTAACAATGCAGTTCCAACGGATCCTACTTCGAAAACCATTAAGGATTTGACGATTCCGACTTCCTTTGATTTTAAGACTACCAAAGATGTCTCTTTAGGCATATTGGTCACGAACTCTTATGAAAATTTACCAGGTGTGCCGGTTTCCGTTTATCTGGATAACCCTGGTGTTCCTGAAGCCAGAAATACAAATGCCAGGCTCTATGGAACATTTGTAAGCCAATCGGATGGCCGTATAGATGAAACACTAAATTTACCAACATTACAGGACAGTTTATACCTGACGACCCAATACATCGGAATTGAAAGCGAGTCGGGTTTTTCGATTAGCGGTACATCCGCTTCTTATACTTATGGTACAGGAAATACTGTTAAATCGTCCTATTTACCTGCTCAATCCACTTCTTCCTTAAAAGCAGCACTTACTTATACTTTTTTGTCATCTTTTGATACGAAGGGCGTACCTGGCAACCTTGCATTGGTAAATGATGCTATTTCAGGCAGTTTCCTTAGTTCGCTGAATACCACATTACCTGAAAGTAAAAATCTTACAGTTGCACATCCTGGATATTTTACGGAGGGGAGTGCAGGCAACATCGTTTTAAAAGAGGATGCAAACCTTTGGATCACCTTTGTAGGGGAAGGGGCAGGGAATAAAAATTCGCTTGGTTATTATATTTATGATCCTTTGAAGGCTCCCAAAAGTATAACCGAGATCGATAAATTAAATATTATTTTCCCTAATTTATCATTGAAGGGATCCGGCGGGGGCTTAGTTTCCGGCAATAAAGTAAATTTAGGTAAGTTTACGAAAGGGCAGGCAATCGGATGGTTTCTTGTGGGCAGTGGATGGAATGGAACTACAGTTAGTGGTTCGACACTCTTTTTTTCGGATCCGGCCCTGAATCCTGAAAATGACCCAGCAAAACGTCAACATACTATTTTAATAACCAACTCCGAAAAATCCCATATCGTCCTCGGTTTTGAAGATACAGACAGGGAATCAGCGAAAACGGACAACGATTTCAATGACGCTATTTTTCAAATTACCGCCAACCCTACCAAAGCGATACAAATAGACAATATTTCTGAGGAGGATAATGGTGAAGATAGTGATAAAGACGGGGTTATTGATAGCCAGGATGAAAGTCCACAGAATGCCAATGAGTCGAGTTCAAATTATTATCCTGGAAAAGCCCAATATACCAGTCTATTGGTTGAAGATTTGTGGCCTTCGTTGGGTGATTTTGATTTCAACGATTTAGTAGTTGATTGTAATTTCAGGACGGTTTTAAATTCAAAATCAAAAGTAGTTGGCTTGTACATTAAATATAAAGTAAGAGCGATTGGGGCTTCATTTAAAAACGGGTTCGGAATACAATTGCCTGTGTCTCCTTCAGTAATTTCATCCGTCACTTCAAAGGACAGTCAGGGAGTAGTCACAAGTCTAAGTACCGAAGCGGGAAACGACAAAGCGGTTGTGATCGCATTTTATAATGCTTTTACACTTTTGCCATCCACCGGAGGTCAAGGTGTAAATGTTATTAAGGGAAATGGATGGTCTGAACCTAAAGAAGTTGAACTGCATATCGTATTTGCATCTCCTCAAACAGTCGCATCCCTTGGTAATGCCCCATACAACCCGTTTGTGTTTATTGATGGAGATAGGACCAAAGAAATCCACCTTGCAGGGGCACAACCAACCACAAAAGCAAACACTGCCTTGTTTGGGACGGGCAACGACGATACAAATCCCGCAAAAGGAAAATATTATAAATCAACAAATAACCTGGTATGGATGATGGAAGTGCCTTCCAGTTTCCAATATGCCATTGAGAAAAACGACCTTTCAAAGGCTTACCTTAAGTTTGCGGGATGGGCAGAGTCCGGAGGTTCTCTTAACAAAGACTGGTATATGGATAAACCCGGTTACCGTACAAGTAGCTTAATCTATTCAAAATAGGAATAGTTAAAGATTGAAAGGCCATCAGCAGTAGTTGATGGCCTTTTTGTCTTTTACCCAATTACCTGCCATGTATAACCCTGAATTCACGACATCAAAAATAAAAAAACTGTAATTCTGTATGTATCTATATATTAATTACATGCGTTTTTTTTTGCTTCGATAATTGCCAATATGCAACGTTAAAAAACCCTGGAATTGTAGACTCTGATTACCATACTACTTTTACAAAAAAGAAAGGGTTATTTGAATTTTAACAAAAAAGGAGTTTAGCCCCGAGTAAAACAAAAAAAGCAACAATTTAAAAACGACAAATATGAAAAGTCAATTTCTTTTTACTTTGATCCCATTGGCGATAAGTTTATTGTCATGCGTTAAAAATACGACTGTTGACACTACAGTCAATGTTGATCCTGCCTCCAAAACGATGAAGGAATTAATTATTCCGGCTTCATTCGAGTTTAAAACAACCAAGGAGGTTTCGTTGGGCATAACTGTCAAAAATGCGTCTTCCATTTTATCGGATGTACCTGTTTCTGTATATCTTGATAATCCTGGAACAATTGAGTTTCCGAATGTGAATGCCAGGTTATTGGGGACATTTACAAGCCAGTCGGATGGTAGGATCGATGCGACACTTAAATTACCTGTTGCCCAGGACAGTTTGTACCTTTCGACAAGTTACATTGGCATTGAATCTGAATCAGGATTTGCTTTTAGCGGAACAACCGCTTCCTACAATTACGGCGAAGGCAATACAATTAAATCGGCACGGATACCCATGCCAACAGATTCACAGACAAAAGCTGCGGTGACTTACTCCTATATGGGAACCTTCAATGCACAGGGCGTGCCAAATTATCTTGAACCTGTTAACGATGTGATCCCACAAAGCCTTCTCAACGACATCAATGCATCCTTACCCGAATATAAAAGTTTACCGAGTTCACATCCACAATACCTTGTAAAAAGCCATGAAGCTGATGTAAACCTTAGCGAAAAGGCAGACGTATGGATCACCTTTGTAGCTGAAGGGGCCAGCTATATGAACGCAATCGGATATTACACTTATAGTACAGCCACTCCTCCTAAAACAAGAAGCGAGATCACAAAATTCAATATTATTTTCCCGAACTCATCTTTAAGCGGTTCAAGCGGAGGCCTCAAGTCGGGCAATAAGGTGAAATTGGGTACTTTTGAAGCTGGAAAGTCAATCGGTTGGTTTGTCGTTGCAAACGGATGGAACGGGAGCAACAGTGTAACAGGACAAACACTCTATTTTTCGGATCCGGCCCTTAACCTGGAAGTTAATGTTGCAAAACGTCAACACACTGTCTTGTTGCAGGATAACGTAAGGAAATTGTTCATCCTGGGTTTTGAAGACCTGAACAGGGAAAATGGATCGGATGATGATTTTAACGATGCTTTATTCTATGTTACAGCGAATCCAGCAAGAGCAATAGATGGAACTTACGTACCTTCAATTGATACCCCATTGGATGATGACAAAGACGGGATTACCAATACAATGGATGAGTATCCGAATGATCCCAAAAGGGCACATAACTCCTACTATCCCGGAAAGGACCAATACAATAGTTTACTGGTTGAAGACCTGTGGCCATCATTAGGTGACTTCGATTTCAACGACATGGTGATCGACAACAACTTTAAAGAAGTCACAAATGCCCAATCGAATGTGGTTGAGATGTATATTAAGTTAAAGGTCAGGGCAATAGGTGCATCTTACCGGAATGGGTTCGGTATTCAGTTGCCGGTATTACCATCAACAGTGGCCTCAGTTACTTTAACAGATCAGTCTGGTACAGTTAAAACTATCGGTCTTGAAGCAGGGCAGGAAAAGGCGGTTGTTGTAGTTTTTGACGATGCCTTTACATTATTGCCTTCAACCGGAGGAGTCGGGGTAAATGTGATTAAAGGCAATGGCTATACAGCACCTAAAGACATTGAGCTGCATATTGTGTTCACTACACCTCAAACTGTTGCCAACCTTGGAACAGCACCATTTAACCCGTTTGTAATTGTTAATGGTGACAGGACTAAAGAAATTCACCTTGCAGGGGCAAAACCGACCACGAAAGCAAATGCAGCCTTGTTTGGGACCGGCAACGACAATACAAATCCAGCCGCAGGCAAATATTATAAATCGACCAATAATTTAGTCTGGATGATGGAAGTACCTTCAAGTTTCCAATATGCAATTGAGAAAAACGATATTACAAAAGTTTATCTTAAGTTTAGCGCATGGGCCGAGTCGGGGGGTTCACTGAATACAGATTGGTATATGGATAAACCCGGTTACCGGGCAAGCAGCCTTGTCTATTCAAAATAACGTAGGCACAACTCTCAAAGGGCCATCAGCAATAGTTGATGGCCCTTTTTTACTGAAGGAAATAGTGGTTTGTCAATTAGAAGGAACCCCCTCTAAAATTAAGAACACTTAATTTTAGATCAATCCAAATAATAATCATAAAACGCAGTATATAAAATAGATATAATTATTTATGCTTCGATAATTGGCAAAAAACAACGTTAAAAAACTCAGGGATTGTCGTTTCTGAATACCATACTACTTTTACAAAAGAGAAAGGGCTAAATAATTTAGACTAGAAGAGGTTGGCTCCGAGTAAAATAAATAAGAAAGAAACAATTTTAAAAACGACAAATATGAAAAATCAATTACTTTTTGCTTTGATCCTTTTGACAGTGGGTTTATTATCATGTGTGAAGAAAACGGCAGTTGACAATCCTGTCCCGACCGACCCAACAACGAAAACAATGAAAGACCTGACAATCCCGGCTGCTTTCAATTTTGAAACAACAAAAGAAGTTTCTTTAGGTATACTGGTTAAAAACCCTACGTCGGTTTTTTCGGATGTACCGGTATCTGTTTATCTTGATTATCCAGGATCACCTGAATCGCGCAATCCAGATGCAAGGTTGTATGGAACATTTATAAGCCAATCGGATGGACGGATCGATGCCACCCTGAAATTACCCTTGTCACAAGATAGTCTATACTTGACTACCGAATACATTGGCCTTGAAAGCGAAGCTGGATTTGCGTTCAGTGGAACAACAGCTACCTATCGGTATGGTGAGGGCAACACGATAAAATCAGCAAGGCTTCCCATGCCAACTGATTCACAGACAAAAGCTTCGGTGCTTTATACCTATATGGGTGCCTATGATTCGCAGGGTGTACCAAAATATCTTGAGCCCAAAGATGATGCAATCGATCAAAGCCTAATAAAGGATCTGAATGCCACATTGCCTGAATACAAAAGTTTGCCCAATAATCATCCCGAATATCTTATTACTGGAAATGAAGGGGACATTAAAATCACTGAAAGTGCAGATATCTGGATCACATTCATTAGTGAAGGCGCAGGGTATATGAATGCACTAGGGTATTATTCCTATGACACAAACAATCCTCCAAAGACAAGAGCCGATATTACGAAGTTCAATATCATTTTCCCGAACTCATCCTTATCCGGTTCTGGAGGGGGTTTGAAATCGGGGAATAAAGTGCGCCTGGGTACTTTTGGAGCCGGAAAATCGATTGGATGGTTCATCGTTTCCAACGGATGGAACGGAAGCAGCAGTGTAACCGGACAAACGCTCTACTTTTCGGTCCCATCGCTTAACTCGGAAGTAAACGCCACAAAACGCCAGCATTCAGTGTTGATCAAAGACAATTTAAGAAAGCTGTTTATTTTGGGTTTTGAAGATATGAACAGGGAGAATGGCTCAGATGACGATTTTAATGATGTCCTTTTTTATGTGACCGCCAATCCGGCAGCAGCAATTGATGGTTCTGCAGTTAAGGCATTGGCTACCCCTCTTGATGATGACAAGGACGGCATTATCAACACATTGGATGAATTTCCGAACGATGCTGCAAGGGCCTTTACTAGCTATTACCCAGGAAAGAACCAATACAACAGTTTACTTGTTGAAGACTTATGGCCATCATTGGGAGATTTCGATTTCAATGATATGGTTGTCGATTGCAACTATGAGAATGTCACCAATGCTCAAGGCAATGTTGTTGATACGTATATTAAGCTGAAAGTAAGGGCTATAGGGGCATCTTACAAAAATGGTTTCGGAATTCAGCTTCCAGTTTTACCCTCAGCTGTATCCAGCGTAACACTTACCAATCAGGCAGGGGCAACAAGCAATATCGGTGTTGAATCAGGAACAACCAAAGCTGTAATCATTGCGTTCAACAATGCCTTTGATTTATTGCCCTCTACAGGCGGGACAGGTGTCAATACTACACCAGGTAATGCCTATTCCACACCAAAGGAGATCACTTTACATGTCTTATACGCAACCCCACAGACGATTGCCAATCTGGGCACCGCCCCATATAACCCATTTGTCTTTGTAAACGGAGACCGCACAAAAGAAATTCATATGGCCAACGCGGTACCTACATCCAAAGCAAATTCATCCTTCTTTGGACAAAGCAGCGATACTTCAAATCCTGCAACCGGAAGATATTACAAATCCTCCAATAACCTGATTTGGATGATTGAAGTCCCTTCAAGTTTCCAGTATCCGACAGAGAAAACCGATATTATAAAAGCTTATCTCAAATTTGCGTCTTGGGCCGAATCTGGAGGTTCATTGTACAAAGATTGGTACATGGACAAAGCAGGTTACCGCCAAAGCAGCCTCATCTATACAAAATAGGATTTAGATGAATACAAAAAAGCCATCGACTTTAGTTGATGGCTTTTTTTGTGTCCATTCGGGTTATTATTTTACTCCTTCCATCCCCCACCCAAGCTTTGGTACAAGGAAACGATTGCATGTAACTGTTGAAGCTTATCGTTTACACTATTGAGTTGAGCAGACAACAAGTTTACTTCCGAAGTCAATACATCGGTATAGTTTGTTGAAGTGGTGTATTTAAGAAGTTCCATCGTGTAATCGACCGATTTTTCAAGATACCTGATCTGTTTGGAACGGATCGCTATTTTCTCACTTGCGGTTTGATATTCCTTCATGGCATTCACAACCTCCTCACCTGCAGACAGGAGGGTTTGCTTAAAAAGGAGGAGCGATTCTTCCTTATTGGCCTTGGCAACCCTGAACCGTTGTCTAATGGCCCCATTGTTAAAGAGCGGTTGCGCCAACCCACCAATGAAATTCCAGAAAAGGGATGAGGGGTCAAATGAAAAGTTATTGGCAGAAATACCTGCATTGGCTGATATTGTTATCGACGGATAAAAAGAGGAACGCGCCACATTTGTCATTTCGTAATTGTACCGGTATCTAAGTTCCGCTTCCTGCACATCGGGCCGATTGGCAAGTATTTGAAAAGGGACACCGGTTTTTATTTCGGTAGAAATCTCCTGCGTAGCTAAAACACTTCGGACAATAGGGCCCGGGTTCCGTCCAAGCAGGACGCTGAGTGAATTTTCAGTTTTATAGATATTCTGCTTCAAATCGGGAATTGTGACTTCTGCGGAATAACGGTTCGCCTCGCTCATCACAAGGTCTGCACCGGTTACCAAGTCGTTGTCTTTCATAACTTTCATCGATTCGACATTGACCTTTCGTTTTTCAAGCGTCTTTTCTGTAATCTGCAACTGGGCATCATAAGCAAGGAGCGTATAATAACTAACTGAAACATTTGCAATTAGTTGTGTCTGGACCGCCCGTTTATAGGCCTCACTTTCAAGAAAAGAAGCCAGATTTGCCCTCTTGGTGCTCCGAAGTTTCCCCCAAATATCTGCTTCCCAACCAGAGTTTCCATAAACCTGATAATTTCTTGACATTTCAGGACTATTGGAATTTTTCCACTGATTTGACTCACTTGCATTCAAACTCAAGGATGGGAAAAAAGCCAACTTGCTTTGCGCAAGGTTTGCTCCTGCTTTATTTATGCGAGCCATCGCTACTTTCAAATCTATGTTATTTGCAATGGCCTCTTCGATAAGTGATTGCAGTTTCGGATCGGTGAAGATTTTTCTCCATGGCACATCGGCAATCGATGTCGTGTCGGTTGTGGCCAGATCCCTGAACAGTTTATCTCCCGGAACGACACCTGATTGGCTGCTTTTTTGAAGGGCGTTGCATGAAATCAGAAATAGCAGCAACGTGCATGAAACCGGTATTAAAATCCGGGATTTGAATGTATTTTGTAAACCCATGTCAATCAATTTTTTGCGTTTTGTAATTTTTCGGCTGCATCTTCAGCCAACCGTTTCTTGCTCCTCGTTTTTTCCTGCATAGTCTGGAAAATAATGAACAAAACCGGAATGACAAGGACGGCAAATGCAGTCCCAAATAACATCCCACCGACAGCTGAAGTCCCGATTGACTTGTTCCCGTTTGCTCCTGCACCGGTTGCCAGCATCAACGGAAAAATGCCGAAAATAAACGCAAGCGATGTCATCAAAATTGGTCGTAACCGAGCTTTTGCCCCTTCGAGGGCAGCTTGAACGATTGGCATCCCGTGTTCTCTTCTTGTTGAAGCAAACTCGACAATCAGGATTGCATTTTTGGAAAGCAATCCGATCAGCATGATTAGCGAAATCTGCATATAGATGTTGTTATCGATCCCAAATATCTTTGCAAAAATGAAAGTCCCCACCAGGCCAATTGGCAATGAAAGCAATACTGCCAAAGGCAAAAAATAGCTTTCGTACAGGGCACTCAACAGGAAATAGACAAAGAGAAGGCTCAAGATGAAAATATAGGTTGCCTGCGTTCCTCCGCTTTGCTCCTCGCGGCTGATGCCCGAAAATTCATATCCATAACCCTGAGGTAGTGTCTCGGCAGCCACCTCCTGTATTGCAGCCATTGCCTCGCCTGAACCATATCCCTTATTGGGCGATCCGATCACCGACATTGAGGTAAACATATTGAACCTTGAAATACTTTCCGGGCCAAATGTTTTGGCAATTGTTATAAACTCGGTTATAGGCGCCATCTCGCCGTTTCCTGTCCGGACATAAACTTTGTTTAAACCTTCCTCATTCGCCCTATAACTGGCATCAGCCTGAATCATAATTCGATACTGTTTTCCAAACTGGTTGAAATTGTCAACATACATCCCACCAAAATAGGCTTGCATTGCCTGCATGATGTCGCTAACATTTAAACCGGCCTGCTTAATTTTAGGTATGTTTACACTAAGCAGATATTGCGGAAAATTCGGATTGAAAGCAGTGGAGGCCATCTGAATTTCTGGACGTTTGTTAAGGGCTGCCAGAAAGTCCTGCGACACCTTGTAAAACTCTTTGATTGAGTGACCTTCCTTATCCTGCAATTCAAACGAAAAACCACCGCTGATCCCAAATCCCATAATGGTTGGCAGTGAAAATGGGATAATGATCGCATCCCTTATTCCCGAAGTTTTTTTCATCAGCGATTGAATGATATCGATATTGCTGATCCCTTTGCGCTCGTCCCATTTCTTCAATTCAAGGATTACCATCCCATAGGAACTGCCACTGCCCGACATCATGTTCTGACCCACCATGCGCAACACATTGTTGACCTGTGGAATAGACCTTGCAAGACTGTCAACCTGTTTTACGACTATATCGGTGCGTTCCATGGACGAAGCGGGTGGTAGGCTCACATTAACAAAGATGGTACCCATGTCCTCTTCCGGCACAAAACCTTTTGGGGTGGTTTTCATCAATAAAAACAAGCCGCCTGCAAACAGCACAATTGCACCAATGACAATCCATTTTTTTGTGGATAAGAAGGTTACGTATTTAAGGTATTTCTCTTTCCCACCATTGAAACCAGCATTGAATATTGTGTAGAACCGCAACAAAGCCCCTTTGTGTCTGATTTCCTCGTTTTTGGGTTTCAGGAAAAGTGCTGCCAGGGCTGGGCTAAGTGTCAGCGCATTAACGGCAGAGATCATGATCGCAATTGCCAGGGTAACCCCAAATTGTTTGTAGAACACCCCCGATGATCCGGAAATAAAGGTCACGGGAATAAAAACTGAAGCCATGACCAATGTAATCGAGATGATGGCAATGGATATCTCATTCATTGCATCCACAGAAGCCTTTCTTGTTGAGGTATAACCTTGATCCAACTTGGCATGAACGGCTTCCACAACAACAATGGCATCATCGACCACAATCCCGATCGCAAGGAGCAGAGCAAACAAGGTAAGCAGGTTGATGCTGAAATTAAAAAGATACAGAAAGAAGAACGTCCCAATAATCGCGACCGGAACCGAGATGGCAGGGATCAAAGTTGAACGGAAGTCCTGGAGGAACAGGAAAACAACGATGAACACAAGCACAAAGGCTTCCAATAAAGTCATTAATATGTTGTGGATTGAAGCATCAAGGAACTTATTGGCATTCACCATATTACTGTAATGCACTCCTTTTGGGAAAGTTTTGGATGCTTCATCCAGCACTTTTAATGATTCAAGGATCACTTCGCGTGCGTTCGACCCGGGAGTTTGGTTTATGGCAATATTGGTTGCATTAAACCCATTTACACGGAGGTCGCTGTTGTACGACTGTGAACCCAGTTCGACCCGCGCTACATCTTTCAATTTAAGGAACTGGCCATTTTCCCTGGCTTTAATGATCACGTTTTCAAACTCTTCGAGGGTTTTAAGTTTCCCACTGTACCGGATCACGTATTGAAAACTCTGGTTTCCCTGTTCCCCAAATTTTCCTGGCGCTGCTTCAATGCTCTGATCTTTTAATGAAGCGGTGATATCCGAAGGTGTCAGCCCATAAACCGACATTACATCAGGTTTCAACCAGATCCGCATAGCGTATGTATTAGATCCAAAAGAACTTGCACCTCCAACCCCATTTACCCTTTTGAGCTTGGGGATCAGGTTGATCTCAGCATAATTCTGCAAAAAAATCTGATCATATGCAGGGTTTTCACTATAGAGTGCAGAGATCAACAGCATACCTCCCTGCTGCTTCCGAACAGAAACCCCGGCACGGGTAACTTCTGCCGGTAGTATCCCTGTAGCTGAGGAGACCCTGTTCTGAACTTCGACTGCAGCCATGTCGGGATCGGCTCCTACTTTGAAATAAACGCTGATCGAACCGTTCCCATCATTTGTGGCACTGGAGGTCATATAGGTCATCCCTTCAACCCCATTGATCTGTTCCTCAAGTGGAATAATCACACTATTGAGCACAACTTCAGCATTGGCACCCGCATAATTGGCCGACACACGGACTGTTGGTGGCGCAATATCGGGGTATTGCTCAATGGGCAATTTTATGAGCCCCAATAACCCAAGCATCACGATGATGATCGATACCACCGTACTCAGGACAGGGCGTTCTATAAATCTTTTAAACATGATCCTGTAAAATAATAATTATCAATTAATTAATATTTTTATTGAAAGATAAGGCATCCACTTCTTTAGGAATGATCGTAACTCCGTCCCTAAGTGAACTTACCCCTTCGATAACAACTTTGTCACCCGGTTTAAGTCCTTCCGATACAAGGAAATAGCCACCATCATCGGTAGGGGAGGAGGTGATGGCCACTGCAGTAACCTTATTGTCAGCCCCAAGGGTATAGATAAAACGCTTGTCCTGCAATTGATAGGTTGCACTTTGGGGAACAATCAAAACATTCTCCTTCACTTTGGGTATCCTGATTGTTGCACTCGACCCGCTTCTGATCAAACCTGCCGGATTTGGAAATACTGCTTTAAATGTAGCAGAACCAGTTTGTGTCGAGATCAGCCCGCTTGCCATCTCGATTTTTCCTTTTTCAGGATATTCAACCGAATTGGATAGGATCAGAGTTGCCTTTGGCATATTCTTCATCTTTTCCTCGATCGTCATTCCTGGCGAATCGGACAAAAGTTCGAGGACCTGTTTTTCATTCCACGAGAAATAGGCGAATACATTGCTGATATCAGAAAGGTCAGTTAATGCCATTGAACTATTGCTCCCGACCAAAGCACCTGTCTTATAGGGTATTGTGCCAATAATCCCATCCTGTGGACTTTTGATCAGGGTATAGCCAAGGTTTGTCTCTGCGTTGACAAGGGTTGCTTTTGCCTGCTCAAGAGCAGCTTCTTTTGATTGAAGTGTGAGTTCTGCAGCTTTTAAACGGTAATTACTCACAATCTCTTTTTCAACAAGAGGCCTCACTTTCTCGATTTCCATTTGGGCCGTATTCACATTTGCGACAGCACTGCTGATATTCGCCTTTGCAGTAACCACTTCCTGTGTATAGATTGGGTTATTGATTTTAAAGAGAAGCTGCCCTTTCTTTACATGGTCACCCTCGTTAACATGGATTTCCTGCAAATATCCACTGATCATGGGGCGTATTTCAATCACACGCTGCCCCTCAATGGAAGCCGGGAAATTGTTGTGGACGGTAACAGACTTTGGAACAAGCGTCAACACAGAATAGTCCTTGACTTTATTGGCTCCGGGACCGTTCTGATTGTTCTGACTGTTTTGCTGGCACGATACAATACCAATGGCCATGAAACAAATCATTAGCAAAGCATTTCTCATTTTTATGAATTTATTGATTATCAAAAGTGTTTTATTTTGTATTCGCATTTATGGTTTCCGGAAACAGCAAACCAAGAATAATCTGTTTGCGTTCATTTACAACCTGGTCATATTCAGTGTCGTTGATATTTAAAAGTCTCATTTGAAGTGGCCGCATGATAATTGGGTAGATCATGAGCGAAACAAGGTTGATCATAAAATGGACTGGGTTGCTTTTAGGGATTGTCCCGGCTTCCATCTCATTTCCTATTTCCTTAAGGTATTGCTGGATGGGTTGTGGTGGTTCTTTTGGAAATCTGTCCACGGAATTTTTGCTTAACCTTTGTTGGATGATATCAACCGTAAGAAATGATTCCAGATAGGGAAACCTCCGCAACTTGTCCATAAAATCATCCATAAACTGCTCAGTCTTCTCCCTGAATGGCAAATCAGAGATTAAAATAGCATCCGAATTGCTTACAAATTGTTCATGGGCTTTCTGGATCACTTTAGCAAGCAGTTCATCTTTCGAGCGGAAGTAGTAATTGATCAGGGTCCTGTTCACGCCAGCAGCATCTGCAATGTCCTGTGTTGTAGCGTATAGCCTACCTTCAGCAAAAAAGACGTTCATTGCTGTGTCGATAATTAACTTTTCGGTCTGACAATCTTTAACCGGCATAACTGACAAAAATGTTTGACAAATATGTTTGACATATTTGTCAACAAAAATAAGAAGATTTATTTGATTGACAAAAAGGTTGGCTTTGGATTTTGATTATTCAAAAATTCGTTCCAATTTGCCATGAATTTTATATACCTGTCAAACGATGGAAATGCAAATCCTGATCCCGGGAATCGTTACCGGAATTGTTATTGGTGGATTAATCGGCTGGTTGGTTGCCAGGGAAAAAGCCAATGCTGCCATTCAGGTCGGAAAAGAAGCTGATCGGTTAAAATTATACGATCTTGAAAAAGAATTGGTTACTTACCGGGCAACCACTACCGCAAATTTGAATGCTGCCAATCAAACGATAATTGAGAAGAATCTGGACATCAAATTATTGACGGATAGGCTCAACAATTTTGTGGATCAGTTCAATGCCTGCAATCAAAAACTGGCAACTTCAGAAGCCAACCATCGGGCATTAAACGACAGATTTGAAAATCAAAAGGTTGAGATGCTGGAGTTGGGAAAGAGGTTCAATATGGAGTTTGAGAACATCGCGAACAAAATTCTGGAGACAAAGACCCAAAAATTCACGGAACTCAATAAATCCAACATGAAAGATCTCCTGGAACCGTTGGGCAAAAATATCGATGAGTTCAAGAAAACGGTGAACGAAACCTACGACAAGGAATCGAAAGAAAGGTTTTCGCTGGGTGAAAAGGTCAGGGAGTTGGCAAGGCTCAATCAGGTGATCAGTGAAGAAGCCCGGAACCTTACTAATGCCTTAAAAAGTGAATCAAAAACTCAGGGCAGGTGGGGTGAAATGATTTTGGAAACTATTCTTGAAAAATCGGGGCTTCGAAAAGGGGAAGAATACTTTATGGAGCATCAATTGACAGATAATGAAGGTAATCCATTAAAGTCGGATTCGGAAAATAAAAAAATGCGCCCCGATGCTGTGATCAGATATCCCGACAACAGAAGCGTGATCATCGACTCGAAAGTTTCGTTGAATGCATTTACAAGGTATCTGGAAGCGGAAGATGACAAATTGAAAAATGAGGCGTTGGCATCACATGTGGCCGCAATTAAAAATCACATTGTAACCCTTAGTTCCAAAGGTTATGACGATTACGACAAAGCACTCGATTTTGTGATGATGTTCATACCCAGTGAACCTGCCTATATGGCTGCTTTGCAGGGCGATCCCGATCTTTGGAACTTTGCCTACGACAGACGGATCCTGTTTATCAACCCTACCAACCTGATCACTTCGCTAAAGCTGATCGTCGATTTGTGGAAACGTGAATACCAGAACAGGAATGCACAGGAGATTGCCGAAAGGGGTGCCAAATTGTATGACAAATTTGTTGGATTTGTCACCAATCTTGAGGAAATAGGAAAATACATCAATAAGGCGCAAGATGCTTATGCCGATTCTTACAAGCTTTTAACCACGGGAAACGACAATCTCGTTTTGCAGGCCACAAAGTTAAAAAACCTGGGATTGAAGACAAAAAAAGAGCTAGGTGCAAAATTATAGAATTTAAACCCTCAAGGTAATGGCAACCTTGAGGGTTTAAAACATTCCAAAACTAAAATCTGGAAATCCATGTGCATCCCTGCACGGTTTGCCAGCAGCAAGTAGCTAGCCATTAGCCGCCTTATTCCCCCAGCACCGGCATCCCTTTGTCCCAAGCCACCTTGATGTTCGAAATAAACCATGTTTTGCCTTTGTCGTTGTTGCCCTGGAAAAATAGGTAATCGTCCCCCTTTGGATTGGCAAAAATGTGGGGGTGCCCCGATTCGCTTGAATTCCACTCTCCTGGCTTTCCGTTTGCAAGGAATGGTTGATCGGACAACCTTTTCCAATTGACGCCATCCGAACTTTTGGCAACACCGATTTGTTGAGGTGCATTGTTGTACGCTGCGGCATAAAACAGAAAGAGTTCCCCGTTTTTATTGATGACGGATGCCCCTTCGATGCAATCACGCTCCCAGGGCAATTCAGGTTTGAGGATCGGACCTTCGGTGGACAGGTTTGTCCAGTCGGTGCGGTCAAAGTGAGTGTTTCCAGGAGCAACGGCCACACCCTGCATCTGGATTTTGTATTCCGGGTCCCGGGTTGCATAGTATAGGTAATATTTCCCTTTGAAAGGGATGACTTCTGCATCAATAGCCCTTCCGCAGTTCCAGGCTCCATCTGGATGAAAAATAGGATTCGTCACGTTGCGTGTGAACCGGATTCCATCGGTTGACCAGGCATGACAGATGGCATCTTTTTTACCGGTTCCATAGGTCTGGTAAAACAGGTGGACTTTTTTGCCAACAACAAGGGCACAAGGTGCCGCTATACCTTTGGCTTCATAAGTTGCTGATGGATCAACATTTACTTCCCCGATCCTTTTCCAGTTCATCAGGTCTTTGCTTTCGGCGATCCCGATTCCCCAGCCATGCACCACCCCTGTTTTATCGGTAAATCCGGGCACTGAATAATACATCATGTACCGGCCTTTAAAGCGGATGACATGAGGATCCTTGGAAAATGGCACGCCGATCCGGGTTGTGTCGCCAAACATCATTTTGGGTGGGTTCACTTTTGTAAGAGGTTGTGCGTAGGCAACAAAGACATCAATCACTGATAGAATTGCAAGAGGTAGTAACTTCCTTAATATGTTCATTTTACAGATGGTTTTTTTGTCATCAAATAGGTCAGTCGTTGTTCAGATGTCCTTATTCCTAAGATCACGCACAAAAAAATCGAAACTTGGATTTTTTTGTGAATATCGTTCAATTTTCAGTTTCTTGGAGAAATGTCTCGCGATTATTTCGTAAAATTCAATCCGTTTTTCATTTAGAAATTTTTAGGTAATCCACCAAAATACCCTCTGATATATGATTCAGAAAGCCTGACAGTTTCTATCCCTTTAACTATTTTGGGTTCGTTTATCCTCTTTGCAATCGTATGTCCATCAGCGTTTCTGTAAATCGTAAAAAGGCGCTGTTCGTCATCCGACAAGTTTAATCCGTCTAAAATAGCAGGATTATGCGTTGTTAAAATTACTTGTTTATTATGTTCTTTTGATAATACAGTTAATTGCCTTATCAACTCTTCGCAAAGCTTTGGATTTAAAGCATTATCAATATTATCAATTGCAAAAAAGGATGGGGTATAAGGACTTACAAAGAGCGTAAAATAAAAGAGCAAATATAAGAATCCTTCATTTGCACTTCGCTGGTCGAAATAATTCAATTCTTTTAAATATTTGTCCCTAATGTTTATCCTTCTCTCCGTAAAGGCAAGATCATCAGGGATTTCAAATCCTTGAAACCAACCTATTAACCGCAGCTTATCCCCTATCTTGTTTAATAGTTCAGGTCTTTTCTTATAGAGATCAATTAAATGTTTGAATAGTCCTTCACCCCTTATCCCAAGTGGTTTTAACTGGCCTTCTTCCTCAAATCTTCTTAAAAAGTAGTTTTCAGGTGAGAAGTTCAAAAACGATGAAATTGAGTTACTTCCGAACATTCTTTCCAAATAGGGCTTATACTTGGAATAGGAATAGGTGTTTCTTTTTATTTGATCCTCAGCATAATCAGAGGTTTCTTTTTTTAAGTTATGCAATAAAAGTCCAGCTGTCCATGTGCCTTGTTCGTAGTTGTGGATTCTTATTCCGAATTCTTCATCAAATTGATTGTAAATACTAATATTGGTGATAAAATCAGGATTCATTGCCAACATGTCTTTTGTTACATCTGCTTCTTTAATGGAGTTAAAAGCAGACTTCATTAAATGTGGTTCTGAAATCCTTATTCCCTTTAAGCTCAATAGTGTATCTGTAAGACTGCTACTTTCTGTGTCGGCAACTATGCCACAACAAGTTATGGCTTCCAATATATTTGTCTTTCCACAACCATTTTCTCCAATAAAAATATTTAGTCTTCCAAGACTAATTTCAAGGTTAGTTATTGATTTATAGTTATGTATCGAAACCTTGCTTATCATATATTTTTCAATTTCATTGCCATTTATTCCTATCAAAGGAAACGATAAAAAACTGATTTGAAAACAGCTTTTACATAAATAAAACCGGAATACCAGACCATATTATTTTAAGGTTATCATTCCGAGTTCATACCATCCACTTGTATTTTTAAGCTCCACCCCAATTTTTATGGATGGCCTCTTCCCATCATTTGGCTGGAGGATTCCAACAGCCAGTATGTATTTACCAGTTTTTACATCCCTGAAGTTGAGTTTGTCTTCATTCGTCACAGCATGATCCGATTCCCAACCCTCCGGTGTTGAGGCGGTGGCTTCACAGCTTTTAACGATTTGTCCATCTGATGATATCAAGGCATAAGCAACTTTAGCAGGAATATAGATCGG
>CAIYPA010000285.1 GCA_903927965.1 uncultured Bacteroidia bacterium
ACAATTCATTTGGACAATGGTACTTTAAGAAGTATCATGTTTCGGACATTGGACTGTTGTCCGATCAACAACTTCAGGAATCTCTAAAAGATTCAAAGTTCAATTTGCTTGGGTCGATTATTGTTGCCGGATTGGGTGGTGGCTTTTGTCTTCTGGCAGCTAATCAGCAATTTGAATTGCCTGATCATCCAACACTTTTAGAGCAGGCAATTGGGAAAAAAGGGATGAACAATATTGCTTATGTCACCGGTGCAGGTATGGTTGTAGGTGGCATTATAGCATTAATCAGTTTTGAAGGTAGGATTGGGAAACTCAAATTGGCACTGAGCAAAAAAAGAGTAACAGGATCAGTCCGAATCTCCCCAATGATACTTTCCAACCACTCTTCACCGTCACATCTACCGGGCTTATTATTGACATATAAATTCTAAATACCAAGCTTTTATCATGGGATATCAGTTACCGCTGGTTCAAATTCATTTGAATAAAGATAATTGAGATGAATTTATTATATCTGTTGGAATTCAATTCATTTGTTGCTATATTTGGAAGGATCAACAACTTTATATTATGGGACACGATTCATCTGAAACTGCAATGAGCCATGCTGAAATCCAATTTTTGGACTTGATGCGGCATGGAGACGATTTCTTTAAAATCGAATTGTTGAGGCCTGCAAAAGCCTGGTATCTGAAGGCCCTTGAATTAAATATCGATACTGAAAACGTAAAACTGAAAATTGCGGAATGTAACCGGTTATTGGTTTTTGAAGTTAAGGTGATCAAGATTCTTGGTGTTATATTAGCTGCAATAGTACTGGCTTTTTTCATACTCGGAAAGTAATCTGAATTTTATTATTTTGATTTACACCATTAAGCAATTGTAAGACCCTTATATTTAGTGTCTTACAATTGCTTTTATTATATTACCAAGCATTTTGAAAATCAATAAATTCCTGACAAATTTCAGTATTTTATAATTTTATTTTATATTTGCCGCTAATCGTCTCATTGATATTTACTTGGTCAATAGCTAATGGACTCTCGTGGACAATTTTAGGATTTCCTTTATGTATAAAGACGTAATATCAATTGAGGCAATTCAAGTAAAACTCCTAATTCGTCAAAGTTTTAAATTAGTAATTGTTTTGAAATGCAAATCGGTTTAAACATCAGGAAATTTTTCTCAGGACAAGTATGGCATAAACATGCGAACCAATCTGATATCGAATGGGTTTTTGTACCAGGAGGTGAATATTTAATGGGAAGTCCTGAAGATGAATTAAATAGAAATAATGACGAAATCCAACATATGGTAACCGTCCTTCCGTATCGGATCAGTAAATATGCCATAACCGTTTATCAATTTAAAGAATTTGTAGAGGCTACAAATTACCTTACAGATTCTGAAAAAGGAAAAGACGAGGAAAAAGGAAGCTTTGTTTGGAAAGGTTATGCTGGTAAATTTAAAACTGGAACAACCTGGAGGTGCAATGAAAGAGGTCGGATCATGAGTGAACACGACTATAATCATCCGGTTGTGCACATTAGCTGGAACGATGCCCAAGCATTTGCGAAATGGAAAGGTTTCCGGTTACCAACTGAGGCAGAATGGGAATTTGCCTGCCGTGCGGGTACTTTAACACCTTTCAATACCGGATATGAACTTAAACCGAAGTTCGCTAACTTTAAACCTGATAATACCAATAGCAAACACTTTGGAAATGACTTCAAGAATGAGATCATGCCAATAGGTGAATATAAACCAAATGCCTTGGGCTTGTATGATATGCATGGAAACATTGGAGAATGGTGTAGCGATTACTATGCCGCTTATCCAAATGAGCCTCAAATGAATCCAGGCGGACCTGAATCTGGGGAGTATCGTGTTGTGCGAGGGGGAAGTTGGCTCAGCCATATGAGGAGTTGCCGTTCTGCCAGGCGTATCTACTGTAAACCAGATGAATCTATATATGACATAGGTTTTCGTCTTGCGGCTTCTCAGTAAGCAGAATTCAATAAATTAAAAATTCCGCTCCTTCAATCATAATATCAACCAATCATTGATTATGGGATTCTTTTGAACCCTTTTAACAGGTAATATTTGCGATTAAAAAACTTTTTATAGCATGTAATTAATGTTTAAAACATTAAATTTGTAAGATTCTGATTAGCCATAAAAAGTATGCACTTTGAATTGTATTACATTTCGATTCAAAAGTGTGTATTTGTAAATTATCCCAATAAAACCTTATCAATGAAGAATTTATTTTCATTTCTCGCATTGTCCGCATTTTTGTTGGCCCTTTTTGCCACAACTCTGAATGCCCAATCGAATTATTATGACCAATGGCCTCAATTTCGTGGTCCTCAGGCTTGTGGCTTCAACAAAAGTTCAAAAACTGCAACTACCTGGAATATTGAAGGTTCAAAAAGCATTAAATGGAAAACCTCTATTCCAGGATTGGGCCATTCTTGTCCTGTAATATGGGACAATTACCTTTTTGTGACTACGGCTGTCAGTGAAAAATTGGACCAATCTCTCAAAGTTGGCCTTTATGGTGACATTGATATGGCGAACGATAGTACAGTGCATGAGTTCAAGGTTTATTGTTTGGATAAAAATTCAGGGAAGATACTATGGGAAAAGGTTGCCTGCAAAGGGATCCCAAAATCGAAAAGGCATACCAAATCTTCGCAGGCCAACTGTACCCCTGCTACCGATGGAAAATTTCTGGTTGTCAACTTTGGTTCGGAAGGGTTGTATTGCTACGATCTCAAAGGGAACCTGATTTGGAGCAAAAACCTTGGTTTGTTGAATCCAGGATTTTATCTTGTTCCAGGAATTGAATGGGGCTATTCAAGTTCTCCAATTATTTATAAGGATCGGATCATTTTGCAATGCGATATTCCCAATGTACCTTTTATCGCGTCCCTCGACCTTGCAACCGGAAATGAAATATGGAGAACATCACGAGGAGACGAGGTTCAAACATATGGCACTCCCGCTATTTATGCAGGAAAGGGATCTACACAGGTTATTGTAAATGGTTATAAACATATGGGGGGTTATGATTTTGAAACTGGGAAAGAAATTTGGAAATTGAGTGATGGTGGTGATATCCCAACCCCAACTCCTGTCGTCGCTAACAACCTGATTTATATCAATAGTGCGCATGGCAAGTTTTCGCCAATCTTTGCGATCAGACCGGATGCGAAAGGAGATATTACCCTTGCATCAGATAGTACGAAGAATCAATACATTGCATGGAGTGTCAAACGTGGTGGTGCATATATGCAAACCCCACTGGTTTATGAAGGTTTCCTTTATAACCTCCAGGTAAATGGACAATTGACATGTTTTGATGCTTTAACTGGTGAAATAAAATACAAGCAAAATCTCAATGATTCATTTAGTGCTTCTGCTATTGCTGCTGATGGAAAAATTTATTTCTCATCGGAGAGTGGCACCATTTATGTCGTCAAAGCAGGTCCTGAATTTGGACTCCTGGCAAAAAATGAAATTCAGGATGTCTGTATGGCGACACCGGCCATATCTGGTAATACACTGTATTTCAGGGCTCAACATTATCTGATCGCAGTGGAATGACTGTTCTTTTCCAAATAAAATTCCAACACGGATCTTCTTTTTATGGATTGAAAGGGTTCTTTACTTTTCTATTCCTGGCAGTGGTGGGCTTAACAGGCCCAATCGATGCACAACCGTTACATGGAATAAAGGCAAATAAAAAAATTGCCTTGACCTTTGATGCTTGTATGACGACAGGCATGTTAAAAAGGGTAAATAGTGGGAAGGATAAAGATCTGTTCAATAGGGCGATCATTGAATATCTTCGTCTGGAAAAGATTCCGGCGACGTTTTTTATCACAGGCCTTTGGGCCGAAAAATACCCTGAATTGGTAAAGGAAATAGCATGCGATTCCTTGTTTGAAATTGGGAACCATTCGTATAGCCACCGTGCGTTTACAGAGGATTGCTATTCACTTCCGGTATTGCCTGTGGGTGAAAAGGAATCCGATATTTTTAAAACACAGGAGATATTAACAAAGCTAACAGGAAAAACTCCACAATTGTTCCGTTTCCCTGGAGGTTGTTACAATCCAACCGATTTGAACCTGACAAAAAAGATGGGACTTAGGATTGTGGGATGGACATTTGCAAGCGGCGATGCATTTAACCCCAACACCGAAGCCATCGTTCAGAATGTACTTCATAACGCCCGCACTGGTGCTATTGTCGTTTTTCACCTTTCTGGGGGACGTTATGCACCTAAAACAGAGGAGGTGATCAAAAGGATAATCCCTGAACTTAAGAAACAAGGGTATGAATTCAGGACTGTTTCAAATCTGGTTAGAACGACAGAATAATTATTATTTTTGCCTTCTGATAAATGCCTGTATTCAAGAAAAACACCTATTTTTGAAACTAAAAATGAAAAATTTTGGTAGAGTTTTTTTTGCAGTAATTTTGATTTTAACCTTATGTCAAACCAATGTTGAGGGTCAGGCATTAAAAAATGCTTTTAACAAAGCAAAAGGTGCGGTAAGCAATGTTGCCAATAAAGTCAAGGGAGGAGAGGCAACAAAAGATGAAGGTAAATCAACTGCTAAGGAAGAAAAACAGGGCGCCCCATCCGCTGGCCCTGCGAAAGCCATTGCCCCCAATGTTAAAAACGGTGTGTCGGAGATCCGGGGCTATACCGGCTTGACGAAGGAGGGATTTGAAGCAAAAATGAAAAGTATGGGGTTTGTTGCAGATCCAAACAACGAATTTGGCCTGAATGATGCTTATAAATCAAAATCGGGCGGGTACTATCTTTCCGCATCGTTTGGTAAGCGCGGTAAAGCACTTTTGGTCCGTGAATTAACCAAGACCATCGTCTCCAAAAAGCCAGACCTTTCTCCATTAAAAACAAACTTTCTGGATTATGCAAAACAGTGTGCGGAACTAAAGGCAGAATTTGAAAATGCCACTATTGATCCTTCCGGAAAAGGGAGTAAAGTCAACGCCAAAAACCTTTCCGACCGCACATCCAAATTTTTACCAGCTTTTGATCAATTTTTTGCCAGTAAAGTAGAAGGAAGTGCTTTTGAGCGTTATTCAGAGAAGGATTATAGTTATAGTTTTAACTATTTTTATAGCAAAGCCGGAGCAATGGCGATCCTTTCTTTCCTGGTGGTTGACGAAACAATTGAAAGTCAGGAGGGATAAAATTGTTCCTAGGATAGGATGTTAGTATATACATTTTCCATCGTTAGGCATAACCATTTAAGAAATATTCGCTGAGGTGGAGAATATTTTTGAATTCAGCACCGAAGGTTTTTTAGAACCCTTTGGTGCTGAATCTCATTGATTGACCCTTTTATACCAGGATTCCCAAATTCCATCCATTTGCTTCACTTTATCTGAATATTGTGGGGCAAGGTTGTTTGTTTCGGTGCGGTCAGTTGAAAGGTCAAACAATTCCCATGGTTTGTCATTCAGGGCAGACATTTTCCAATCACCCAATCGTATAGCACACACACCTTCGTGTTCCCAGAATAGGGTATCGTGGGTAGTTTTGATTTTTTTCTGTAGTAATGGCAGAAGGCTTTTCCCTTCGATCTGTTCATTTTAATTTCCGATTACAAAATCCTTCTCCAAAGAAATTTGATTAGAAGCACCACCGATCATCAGTTTAAAGTCTCCTGGCTCAATCGCCCATTTCCCATTGCCTTGATAAAGTTCAAAAACCGCGTTGTCCAAATCAAATGTAAGGTTCTTTTCTGCACCTGCTTTTAAGTTTACCCGTTTAAAGGCCACCAATTTTTTATTAGGTGTGGTGTGACTTGTGACTTTTTCACGAAGGTACAGTTGAACAACCTCGTCTCCATCGTATTTACCTGTATTGCCAACACTTAGACTTACGGTAACTTTTAATGTTCCAGCTTTCCCCATCTGGTTGATTTGTAGGTTACTATATACAAATTGGGTATAACTCAAACCATAACCAAACGGATAGAGCGGGTCACCACTTTCGTCAATGTATTTGCTACGGTTCGACGACCGTTTTGTATTGTAATAGACTGGAAGCTGTCCCACACTCCGGGGAACCGAAATCGTCAACCGGCCTGCAGGATTATAATCGCCAAAAAGAACGTCAGCAATGGCATTGCCTCCTTCCATTCCAGGATACCATGCATCCATGATTGCCGGAATGTTTTTATCTGCCCAATTCAGGATCAAAGGACGTCCCTTGATCAAAACAAGAACAACAGGTTTCCCAAGCTTTACAACTTCCTGCATCAGTTTCTCCTGTTTTCCCATCAGGTTGAGAGTTGCCCTGTCATAGCCTTCACCGCTTTCCATATCAGTTTTAATGTCTTCTGATACTTTTGCTGCACCTGTGGCTTCGAATTTGGAAGAGAAGTCCCTTGCGCTCGAACCGCCCATCACCAATACAACCACTTCCGATTCTTTTGCCACCTTCAATGCCTCTTCGAATCCTTCTTCCGACTCGTTCCGAATGGCACATCCTTTTGCATATTTCACAACGGTCTCTTTGGAAACATGGTTTTTGATTCCCTGAAGTACAGTAACGACATGATCTTCTTTTTGTGGTGCGGTATAATCGCCAAGCATGTTATACACATTATCGGCATTTGGACCAATCACAGCTATTGATTTGAGATCCTTTTTCAAAGGCAAAAGTGATTTTTCATTCTTCAGAAGGATGATCGATTCATCCGCCACTTTTCGTGCAAGTGCCCGATGTTCCTGGAGTACCTCAGATTTTAAGACATCCTTTTCATCCACAAAGGGCTGGTCGAACAATCCCATTTCAAACTTGGCAGTCAGTAATTTCTTAACCGACTCATTCACAATCGATACGTCCAGTTTTTTATCCTTCACAAAATCGGCAAGGTTCTTGTAATAATTGTTTGATCCCAGATCAACATCGACACCTGCAAGGATCGATTTCAAAGCTGCATCCTTTTTATTGGCTGCAACTCCGTGGCCGATCAGGCCATCAATCCCACCCAGGTCAGAAACAACGAAACCTTTGAAACCCCAGGAGTTCTTCAACAAATCGATGAGCAACCCCTTGTTGGAATGACAGGGAAATCCATCAATTTCATTGTATGAAGCCATAACGGATCTGGCACCCGCTTTAACGGCAGACTTAAATGGGGAATAAATGAATTCGTTGAGGTCGAACTCCCCGATATGGGATGCACCCCCGTTATGGCCACCTTCCGGCATCGCATAGGCTGCAAAATGCTTCAACGTTGAAATCACATTTTCACCACTGTTCAAATGTTCCCCTTGTAATCCTTTTACATAGGCAATCCCAAATTTGGAGGTCAGATAGGGGTCTTCGCCAAATGTC
>CAIYPA010000286.1 GCA_903927965.1 uncultured Bacteroidia bacterium
AAATTTGTCGATTTGAAAATTTGAAAATGGTAGGGGCAGGCCCTTGTGGCCGCCCATGACTTCATTGATCCGCTCCTATGTGTCCATGTAAAAACCTTATGTACCTATGTGTTAGATATTTATTGAAGAATTAAAAATTAAAGATATGAAAACCAATACAGAAAGAAAAGAAGTGAAAAAGGGAGAAAAGATCACACGGAAAGAGGCCCTAAAAAAGGCGGGGAAATATGCTGCCTTTACCGCTGTAGCAGCCATAATCCTGTTGTCGCCAAAAGAGGCTCAGGCAGACAGTGCTGCGCCCGATGGCAGGGGATTGGATTATTAGACGATTTGAAAATTTATCGATTTGAAAATTTAAAAATGCAAATTCAAACCTGTCAGCGAACGCAGTTCCTGACAGCGTTTGATTGCGAAAATATTGATCAACAACAAGTTAATATAATCTATTATGAAAAAACCAATTGCTATTCTTTTAGTTGCCCTGGCACTTTTTGCAGGAGCGTTTACACAAACTTTAAACGCACAAGTTACTGTTGCAGGTTCTGCCGGTAGTGCCGATGGAACCTACACTACCTTAAAGGGTGCTTTTGATGCGCTGAACTGGGTAACAAAAACCCAGACAGGCAAAACCATTGTGGTTACTATTACGGCAAGCACTACCGAAACCGCAGCGGCAGTTTTAAATCCGCCACAAATAGGTGCGTGGACTTCGTTCACCATTTACCCCACAAGTACGGGGCTTTCTATCAGTGGAACAGTTGATGGTGCGCCGCTCATTGATTTAAACGGTGCCGATAATGTTACCATAGACGGCAGGGTGAACCAGGCAGGTGCAAAAAACCTCCTTATTTCCAATGCGAGTATTTCGGCCACCGTTGGTACTTCCACCATTCGTTTTATAAACGATGCCACAAACAATACGGTTAAGTATTGCATGCTGAAAGGCTCGGAAACAGCAACAACTGGCGGAATATTATTTTTCTCCACCGGCACGCTTATCGGCAACGATAACAATACCATTGACAACAATGACATCACCAATTGTACCGATGCTAACCGTCCGAAGTTTGCATTATACTCTTACGGAACGTTTGGTGCAGAAAACAGCGGCATCACGATCAGCAATAATAACATCTACGATTTCCTGAACCGCGGGATTGCATCGTTTGGCATTTATCTTAGTATTTATACTACTTCTTGTACAATAAGCGGTAATAGTTTTTATGAAACAACTTCTTTTGTTCCAACTGCTACAGGAAACTATTATACAATTTATATTAGTTATTCATCCGGAATAAACTTCACGGTTTCCAATAACAACATAGGCGGCAGCAACGCCTCCTGCGGCGGAGTGAATGCCTGGAGGAAAACAAATGCTTTCGGCAACACATTTTACGGTATTTATCTGGTTGTAGGAACGGCTACTGCCAGCAATGTGCAGGGCAACACAATTGCCAATTTTGACTATTCGAATAGCGGATCCTCTTCTTGGTATGGGATATATGCTCAGGGTAATGTAAATATAGGAACCACTACGGGCAATCTTATCGGGAATGCCACCACAACAGGCTCTATTAAATATTCTTGCAGTTTGTCAGGTGGAAATTTTTATGGAATTAATCTAAACAATTTTTCTGGGATTGCACAAAACAACACGATTGCTTCTATAACAGTTAGCAATACAGATGCGACTATGGCGACGAACTTTACGGGTATTAATATGGCAGGTTCATTACCCTGTACTGTCAGCAATAACACCATTGGCAATACAAGTGTGGCGAACAGCATAAACGCTTCGTCTGCTGCAACAGCCAATGCCCAAACTGTGTATGGAATAATTAGTTCAGCTACAGGCTCAGTAACTATTGCGGGCAATACGATAGCCAATTTAACAAATGGAACTACGAATGGAACTGCCGGGACTGCCGGTTTGATAAATGGCATTTATGTTTCTGCCGGTTCAAATGTGATTACCAACAATGTTGTGCGCGATTTGACCATAGCAAATGCAAATAATCTGGCAACATATCAGGCATCGGTTAGTGCATTTGTTTTTAATAATGCCTCGGCAGGACAAGTTCAAACCATTGCGGGCAACACCATTTATAATTTATCGAATACCTACACATCCTTTGCAGGTACTGTTACGGGTATGTATTATGCAGGTTCGAAAACACCGGCTACCGTATCGGGTAATTTTATTTACAATCTATCCGTAACAGGCGCAAACAGTACTACTGCAATATTGATGGGAATACAAATTAATAGCGGGACTACTACCTACACCAATAATATCATCAACCTGGGCGGTAATACAAAAACTACTATTTATGGTATTATTGAAACAGGAACCGCAGGCACAACGAACAATTTGTATTTCAACACTGTGTATATTGGCGGAACTTTAGCTTCGGGTAGTACAAATAAATCACAATGTTTGATCAGTACATCCGCTTCTAATACCAGGGATTTCAGAAATAATATTTTTCACAATGCCCGTTCTACCACAGGAGGTTCAAGTTTGCATTATGCCATGTATATTTCTACAACCGGTGGAACTTTAAACTGCGATAACAACGACTATTTCGTTTCGGGAACCGGCAGCAAACTGGG
>CAIYPA010000287.1 GCA_903927965.1 uncultured Bacteroidia bacterium
CTTAAACAATTAATTAAGCAAAGCTACTATTTCAAATCGTCACGCAGAAAAATGGCTCGCAACTAATAGATAATCAATAATTTCAAAGAACAATTTAAAATTTTTACTGGACACTAGTGATTCTCTTTTTATTATAAATTGTCTGTTTGTTGATATTACACCAATTCAGTCTTTCTCAATCCAAGTTTTGGCTTATTCAATTTTTTAATCGATTCTCTTACTTTATCTCTTGTCTCAGATTGAAGGAAAGTAGGAACCAAAATATTTAGATTTATTCCTAAAATCCTATGAATAATTACTAAATCTTTTAATGTAAATTGAGATACTCCATTAATCAATTCGCTTATATACGATTTTGGATGACCTAATATTTTTCCCAAATCTTGCTGGGTCATGTCATATTCATTTAGTTTTTTTCTTATCGTATCCTTTCGCTTGTTGTAAAATTTTTGTTCATATTTCACAATCACCTCTGCTTTATCAGACTCCAATACGTGTGAATCAGTGATTTTATCAAAATCAGACCACTCTCTATCCTCGTACACTTTAATTAAATCACGAAGTTTTTTTCGGATAGGTCTTAAATCAGGATTCTCATCTATCATTAAACGTAACTTTCGCTCAAGTAGAGATGCTTTTTCTAAATCATACTCATTCTCCAATCTCTCAATTTTTTCAATATCTTTAATGTTAAGAATCTCTTTCATGATTACATTTTTTAAATCCAGTTATTATCAATCAACCATTTTTTAATTACATTCCGATTGTTTTTAAAAGTTAGTTCGTAATCATCATGACTACCAGCCCAAACAATCGTTGCTTCTCCATTCTCTTCAAATTCAATCATTATCAAAGTACGATGTATATTGATATTGAAGAAATAAAACTCGCCACCATAAACACAATCTGCATCTGGTCTATTCTCGATTAAATCTATCGGTTTATTCCAGTCATTTTCCTCTAAATCAGAAATCAACTGTTGGACAGCTTTCTTCATTTTTGAGTTTCCTCGATTCTTCCGAATTAGTTTACCCAGAATGTGTTTATTAATAATATTCAAATCATTTAATTTTAATCATTCTACGGCAAAGATAATATATAGTTCGGATATTATTAGAACTATTATTTGTATATTTGCATGACCTCAATTGCGGATAACGGATTGGCGGTTGCTGTTCGGTGGTGATTTAACACTTAATTTTCCACGAAGAACAAGGGTTTCAATAAGTACTTAACTAACATACAAAGCACTGCACCGCCACATTTGACTTAAGTCCAACTTTTGATATAGGTTGTGGACAATTTCTGGTTTGTAGAGACTGAAAACAAAATTGACGATCAAGGCTCCGGCCTCAATGGACAAGCCTACGAAAATGACCTAGGCCACAATATGCAAGCCTTTAAATACGAAGTTGTTTCTTTCTGACATAATTGCTAAAGTTTAAAATTATGCCTAAATATAATAGACATTTATTGTATATCAATAAATATACATTTATATTCAATATGCATATTGTACTTCATGAATCCCGAAACCACGTTTGCGGGAAGGTGCTGTTATGCGTTCGTGCTTTTTATAGTATCAATTAACATGTCAACCACATTTTTAATTTCTCGATTGTCAACGGGGGATTTTGTCTGTGCAACATTGCATGACAGTTTGGACAAACAGGTCGCAAGTCCTTTATAGGGTCAACCTCAGTCTTTCCTACTGTTGAAACAAGTGTCAAGTGATGAACATGAATGAAGTTTTTTCCAAGATCTCCGAAACGTTTTTCGAAATCAAATTCACAAACAGAACATGAGTAACCATAGTGTTTAATACAAGCAACTTTTGCATATGGATTTCTCTCATATCTTGTTTGTATCATTTGCTTTGCAGTCCCTTCAGTATAGGTATTCTTTTCATTACCATCTGTTGATGCATATGGATTTATCCTAATGTTTTGAGTTGTCAAAAAGTTAAACCAAACAGCTTCTAATTCCTCTACTAGTTCAGGTTTGACGGAAATACCAGATGATTGCGGAGTCCATTCTTGTATCCCCAAATTTCCCGTTTTGAGATTATCCAGTGCTAAGATTGGTTCTTTATCAGGGTTTAACAATACTTCAAATTCAATTAATACCCGATAAATATTTTTGCCCTCATCGCTCCAATGTTTAGACAAAAAAGGTTCGGATACAACATACCCTGATGCAAAAATACCCCTCGGTTCAGAACCAAGTCTTACTAAAAATGCGCGGTCGCCTGGTTTGATTATCTTGTGGCTTAAACAACTCCACCTTTCTGTAACTTTACCACTTTTTTCGAGTTGCTCTATGCTTTGTTCAAGAGTTGTCCAATTCCATTTTATTGGATTCCAAGCAAATAGGAATGTATTAACGGTGGAAATACTTTCGATTTTTCTTATTCCAAACTTATCATTTCCAATTTTGTATATTTCCCAAATCCCATGTTTGGTTAGATCATATTTGACTACTTTTCTTGGATTTGTTGTATATAAGAGGTCGTATTTTGAATTGGAATTTGTTAATCTTGGTTTGCAATTTACTTTCCAGTTAATCCGAGCCTCTCGGTTGACTGTCATAATTAAAATCTGGTCATTAATTGTCCCTGGATTAACTTCTCCCCAATTGTCTTTGATATAATTTTTAATGTAGGTATTAGACACCTCTCCTTTGAGATTGTCGATAGCTTGTTTTACCATTTGCCAAACATAAGGTCTATTCATTCCTGTTTTATTTTAGGTTTTCGATTTCCTCAAAGTATGCCGCATAACGCTTGTGTAACCACCATTATGGTGGTTATATCTGGTTTAGACATACTTGATTGTATTTATTAATGTGTTCAAATTCAATATAGTAATACAAATTGGTGTATTTCCTTCATTTTTGCGGTCTGTTCCCATCGTCAGAATTTTAATCAATACTGAAACTTAACCGTAAAGGTAAATTATTATTCAAATATTCAACAGCCTTAATATTTGATTAAACCCTTTCATCATTCCCAACTTACATTGATCAAACTTCCCCTCTCTTCATGGTTCACAATCCTTAGATGGGTGTCGATCTCCTGTTGCATCTCCTCAACATGCGAAATCACCCCAACGATCCGGTTCTCCTTGCGCAGGGATTTCAGTGTATCGAAAACGATATCCAACGAATCTTTGTCGAGCGAACCGAACCCTTCATCGAGAAAGAAGAAATTCTGTGCCGAATCGGTAAAGTTCTGGATGCTGTCGGCCAAAGCCAAAGCAAGCGACAAAGCCGCCTGAAAGGTTTGACCTCCCGAAAGTGTCTTGACACTGCGTACCTTCCCGCCGTTCATAAAATCGCGCACCTGGAAGCTGTTGTCATCAGTCAATTCAAGGCTCATCTTTTGCCGCACCAGCTTGTAAAACCGTTCATTGGCAGCAAGGCACAAATTCTGAAGGTGGACCGACGACACATAATTCACAAAACCACTGCCGGTAAACAACTTTTTCATTGTTTTAAGGTCTTCAGCACGCAATTCAACCTGATCCAGATTCTTACGGATATCCTTCTGTTGCTCCAGGTCTTTTTGGAGCTTCCTGATCTCGCCATCGGTGATCCCAAATTCGCGGTTCTTTGCCTCCAGTGCCTCCCTTAATTTCGACAGCTCTTCCTGTAATTTCAGGTGGTTTTCCACAACATAGTTCCGGTCACTAATTTCCCCCTTTAACAGTTCTATCTGATTGATTGACAATTGCAATTTTTGCCTGAAATCCTGGATTCTGTGCCTTTCCGATTCAATATTCATTTTCAGACCGAGGACATCTTTTACCTGTTCGACACTCGAATATTGTGAATCCAAAAGCAATTGGTTAATTTTTTCAGTGACGGCTTCCAAAATAGCTTGTTCCCTTTCCAACGTCAGTCGGTTGGTTTCGAGTTTGCCCATGGAAGCCTCCCTCTTTTGCTGAAGAAGCGATATTTCGGTTTGCGTTTTTTTGTAGGACGATTCAAGTTCAGTATATTGCAACAATAGATTGTCCGACAAGCGATTAACCTCCCTAACCTCTAAAGCCAAATATTTCTCAATTTCAACTATTTCAACCTGACCCGTTAACGTTTTAATCTCAGATTGGTTAATCGTGCGCTGCTCCCTGATCTCATCCAGCTTCTTCCGGTAATTCTCAAGAGAGGTTCTTTCTTTTTCCGAATCGGTCTGGTTTTTTAGCAAAACGCTTTCCTTCAACTTAATCGAAGATTGTATGGATTCCGCAGCTTTAAAGGCATTGTTCACAACTTGCTCATCCTCAAACTCAGGCCACACAAATTGTGACTTGTGATTGACCAACTTTTCATTGATGTCAATTTGTTTCAATTTGAGTTTTTGGACTGCATCCTGTTTCAGGCTAATCTGGGTCTCGGCCTTTCCCAAGGTAATGACGAGCTTATCAATTGATTCTTTTGCAAAATCTTGTTTCGATTTCAGTGCCCGTTCAGATGCCAGCACATTTTTCAGATCACCTTCTGCCAATATATCGGGATGCTCCAGGGAACCACAGAGCGGACATGGCTGCCCTTCCACAAGGTTGGTGGCAAAATCTTCCAATTTAACACGAATCAAAAGATGCTCAATGTTTTTGTCGCTTACGGCAATCTCTTCCTTGATTGCAGCACCTTTCTGGGTAAGAAGTTTTATCAATTCGGACAATTCCGCTGATTGACCAAAAATCTCAGGATATAAACTCTGAATATTTTGTAACGAATTGTCAATTAATTGCTTAACTTCTTTCCGGGTGGATTCAATCTCTCTTGTATATTCGAGATTTGCTGCAAGATAAGTCTTATTGACTGTAAACCAGTCCTTTACTTTTGCCAGAATATTCAAATCGGGCAACTGCGATTTTAATTCTGTCAGGCTTTCGGTCAATTCAAGGATCTGGCTCTTGAACTCCTTGATCTTGTATTCCGATCTTTCGCATGTTTCTTCACCATTTCGGACCCGATCTGCGATCAACCTGTTTTCATTGTTCAACTCAATGATCTTCCCGATCTTTCTCAATTCCAAGGCTTCCTGTTGGAGTTCGTTGCGCTTTTCATATTGGGACTGAATTTTAACAAATCCGGTTTCAAGCCCTTCCAATCTGATCATACATTCCTTAAGCACCAGGTTTTCTTTGTCAATGGAAACGCCCAACTGTTTGATCCCAGTAGTCGTTTCATCCGACCGTTCAAACAGGTTCTTAAAGTTTGCCACACAAGATTCGTAAGCTTTGAGTTGCTCTTCTGAATTCAGTATTTCGGGTTCCTTTTTTTGGAGCAATTCAAGTGTATCCTGCTGTTCCTTCAATTTATCACATAGGGTTTTCAACTGCTTAAAACCATTTTCGGCATCCTGTTTTGTAACCAATTGAAATTTAAGCACTTCCAAATCAGCAAGAACTTCCTTTAACTTAAGCTTCACAGCTTCCAATTGCTCGGGTTTTACCTCTCCCAACTGCATAAGTTGCCCCTGGTGCATTTGAATCTGTTTTGAGTTCCTGGCCTCCAAAGCAACCACTTTATAAAAGAGTTCGAATTTTTCGAGGTTGAACAACTCCTTCATCATCTGTGTCCGGTCCTTATTCCCCAACTGCAAAAATTCCTGGAACTTCCCTTGCGGGATAATAATGGTACGCTTGAAATTCTCGTAACTCAAACCGATAACCTTCTGCAGTTCTTCGATTTCGATTGGAGCTACTGTTCCATTTGAAATTTTGTAAGCAGCACGTTCAAAAGTTTTTACATCATCGAACTTTTTGCTGTTGCGCCGCCCTTTGACCATCGAACGATAGGTCGTGCCATCCTTTCCTGCAAAGTCGAACTCAATCAAAAGTTGGTCCGATTTCAGGTTCATCATATTGTAGTTGCGATTGTCACGCGAGTTCATGCGCTCCGTTTCGCCATAAAGCGCAAATGTAATCGCGTCAAGGATCGATGACTTGCCGCTACCGACCGAACCAAAAATTCCAAAAAGATGGGCTTCGGTCAATTTTTGGAAATCGATCACCTGCTTTTCCTGATAGGAGAAAAGGCCCTGCAATGTCAGTTTTTTTGGTATCATTCTTCTCCCTCCTCTGCTAAAACTTCTTTAAACAAGTCCAATATCCGCTGATTGGGAGCCTGTCCCTTTGCCTGCCTGAAATAATCGGCAAACAACTCCTCCATCCCTTTCGACAAGTCGATGGCAGGACGTGCATTTGCCTGATTGCCATTGCCTGATTTCTGCTCCGGGATAATCGAAATAATCCCACTGTGGGCATTTACCAATATTTTCCGTTCTTCGGCAGTCAGAAAGGTTTCAGTGACCATTGTCAGTTCGACCAACTCAGACTGATTTTCCTGCAACCATTCCAAAGCCTCGTCGATCCCTTCGGCTCTTTTGCGCAACAACCGTTTCGCTCGGGTCAATTCATGGTTTGAAACAATGGGTGTTTTTCCAGGTTCGGCATCAATAACGATCACATATTTTTTCTGGTCGGCTTCGGCAAAACTGTAAGAGAGCGGACTTCCCGAATATACCACCGGGCAAGGTTGGGTGTCGATCGTTTGTTTTCGATGAAGGTGCCCAAATGCAGCATATTGAATCTGGGAGGGAATGTTCTCCGAATAGATCACCTGAGCACCACCAACATGAAGGATTGGTTTTTCATCTTCTGGTTCCTCGGGCAAGGCAGCACCTTTCTTTGCAATAAATAGATGGGATACCAACACGTTAATCCCCGAATTATTACAGTATTTTTGAGCCAGGTCTGACCAATTTTCGCCCAGCAATTTCCGCAACTCCTCCTCCGAATCTTCGTTGCCAAGATAGGCCTTTAATCGGAATTCGTTTGCATATGCTGTCAGCAACAGTCGCAAAGGATCGGGGCAACCGGGCAGAATAAGCTCAAGGAATCCTTCTTCACTCTGGGTCACCTTCAACCCTGAATCGAGTTCAAATGGGGAAACCAGAACATTCGGATATCCGGCAAAGATAATCCCGCACTCACGGGCCAACGGATCGGGAGCATCGATCCGATCCGGTGAATCGTGGTTGCCGGCAATTGCAATCACGGCCCGCCTCCCATTGTTTGCAAGACGTTTCAGTGTTTTATAAAACAGGTCAACAGCCTCTGTTGGTGGATTGTATGTGTCAAAAAGGTCACCGGCAATGATGATCGCATCAACCTTTTCAGATTCAGCAATTTCGCAAATTTCGGATAATACAGCTTTCTGTTCATCAAGCCTTGACAAACTTTCCAACCGTTTTCCGAGGTGCCAGTCGGACGTATGAAGTATCCTCATTAAATGACAGTTGACAGATTTTCGTCAACGGCCTTGTTCAGGAAGCGGTTGAAGGGATGGATGATCTTGTACACTTCGATGGCCTTTTTCAAAAATCCCGGGTCGGACAATTCCTCTTCCTTGACCTGACTTCCAAAAGCATAATTGCGGTTTTTCAGCAAATCGATGTGTTCCCAATCTTTGGGATAACCTTTGGGGGCCGTTTTTAGCGGATCTCCGTATTCAAGAGTGAAGGTGGCTTTGAAAGCCGGATCATTGATCAGGTCGAGATAATTATTGGGGTGATAATAGATTTCCTGACGGATCGCCTGGAGAAACTCGGGTGAAGGCATATAAATCCCACCTGAAAGGAAACATTCGCCTGGTTGAACATGAAAATAATAACCCGAATAACCCGATTTCTTTCCTCCACGGGCAATGTAACAGCCATAGTTGGATTTATACGGGAGTTTGTCTTTTGAAAAACGGACATCGCGGAAAATACGGAACACACAATCTTTGGCGTTCAGGGCAGGAATTTCATCATCAAAAGCCCTGATCTCACGAATGAGGGATTCGGTGATGACAAGAAATTGCTTGCGCGTAGCATCATAAGTCGCTTTGTTCTGTTCAAACCATTCACGGGAATTGTTCGCTTCGAGGTTTCTTAAAAAGTCGATGATCTGTTTCATTTCCAAGGATATAAATAAGGTTTATACTAAAAATATCAAATAAAATAATCGTGTTTGCACCCAAAGTTCTTAGAAAACGATAGGTTGAAAATCAAATCCTGAAAGTAATCAATTTAGGTTTAATATTTATTCTCTATGGAAAAAAATCAAAGTGATAATAAAGTTATTGCAAATCAACAAGTTGAAGAGAAAACGAGTAAATGCCGTCAGGCATGGCATGTATTGTAGCCTGATGTTTCAACATCGGGTCCGTAGAATATTATCGCAGCCAAATCCCCGTTGCCATCCGGCCCGTTTTTGCACCATCGCGGCGGGCAGAAAAAAACAATTCAGGATTGGACATTGTACAAATCCCTGCCACCTCAATCTGATTATCCGGAACACCCAATGATGTCAATTGATTGCAGTTGGCTTTCCACAAATCCAACAACCGTTTATCCTTTTTAAAAGGATTTGTGGATTGATAAAATTCATGGGCAAATTGGCTCCAGACCTCCTCCCCTACTTCGTAAATTTCGGGACTGATCGATGGCCCGATACCGGCCCACAAATCTGAAGGGTTGGATCCAAAACAGGCAATCATTTGATTGATTGTATTTTGTACGATATTTTGGGCAGTTCCGCGCCAGCCGGCATGAACAGCAGCAACAACCTGTTTTACAGGGTCATAGATGAGAACAGGCACACAATCGGCAGTTTTAATGGCAACACATACATTTTTCTGGTTAGTGATTACGGCATCGGTCTCATTGAGAAACAGTTTTTTACTGTTTTCGTCCAAATCAAAAAATTCGGAAGAGATCACTTTTACTGTTCCTGTATGGGTCTGTTTTGGAAAGATCAGATATTCCCCATTAATCTCAAATGTTTCACAAAGTTTCTGTCTGTTCGATTTTACATTTTCACGGAGGTCCCCCGAATTAAAACCCAGGTTGAACGATCCATAATGACCTGTACTACAACCCCCTGAACGCGTTGTTGAAAAATGGTGGATCGATGCAAACTGGCTCAGATGGTCGAATTGGTAAACTGTCAAATCATTTTTACGGTGAGAAATCATAACGTCCTATTGGTAATTGAACTAAATTCGCGGCCAAATTACGAACATTTGGCAAAAAAGCCCATTAAAGCGATTAATTCGGAATATTTATGAATATAGAAATCCTGCAACTCACTGAGGGGGCAAACAAAGCCAAAGGATTGACAGTGGTGATCGATGTCTTCAGGGCATTCTCAACATCGTGCTATGTTGTAGCCGCCGGTGCCGAGCGGATCATTCCTGTTGAACATGTTGAGGAGGCCCTCATTTTGAAGGAGTCGTTCAATGATGTGGTCACGATGGGCGAAAGGAATTGCATGAGAGTACCAGGCTTTGATTTTGGCAACTCACCAACACACATCTTAGACCAGGATTTTCACGGAAAAACGATCATCCTGACCACAAGTTCTGGCACAAAAGGGATTGCCAATGCAACCCATGCTGACGAAATCATCACCGGCGGCTTTGTCAATGCAGGCGCGATCATCAACTATATCAGGATGAAAAATCCTGAAGAGGTAAGCCTTGTTTGCATGGGTTACGAATGTAGGTATCCAACACAGGAGGATACTTTTTTGGCCGAATATGTTCACGACAGGTTGTTGAACAAAGAAGTTGACTTTGAAAAGATGAAACAAATCCTCAGCACCGGCGATGGTGCCAGGCTGCTTGATCCGCTCAACCACAAATGGTCACCGGCTTCCGATTTTGAACTTTGTCTCGACCTTAACCGTTTTAACTTTGTGTTGAAGGTTGAGAAGGGAGAAGGGTACAATTGGTTGAGGAGGATTGACATATGACAAACTGGGTGGATGTAAGGAAAGCGGCTGGCGGTTGGCTACTGGTGGCTGGCTGATCGGGGTCGAAAGCAAATCCCATTCCATTAACAGGAAAAATCAGTTTACATTTGCCAAGTATATTCTTTAAATGATTGAATATTAAGTAGATCTATATGTCTATTATCACAGATTCAATAGGAATATTTATTGTAAAGGCAATAACATTTAGATTACAATACATATTTTTAGCACGATTTGCCAGCCGCCAGCCACAAGCCGCTAGTGGCATAATTAATTAAATAACAATAAATTGCATAAACAATGAAGATTTACGATTTTGACGAAATAATTGAACGTCGCGGAACCAACTGCGTCAAATACGACATGCTCGGTGCCGCTTACGGAAATAGCGAAGCCTTGCCACTTTGGGTCGCGGACACCGATTTCAGGGTGCCCGACTTTATCATGGATGCATTGCGGGAACGTATGGAACATGAAATCCTTGCTTACTCATTTCGTCCTGATAGCTATTATGAGACCATTGTGAATTGGATGGACCGGCAACATGACTGGAAAATTGAGAAAGAGATGATTACCTCAAGTCCGGGCGTCGTTTCGGCTGTGACAATGCTGATCATGGCACTTTCCGAACCGGGGGATAAGGTGATCGTTCAGCCACCGGTTTACTTCCCGTTCTTTACTTGCATCAAAGGTTCAGACCGTAAGATGGTCGAAAACCCGCTGATCATCAAGGATGGCCGCTATACTTTTGATTTTGAAAACCTCAAACGAAATATTGACGAAAAGACCAAACTGTTGATTTTGTGCAGTCCCCATAATCCGGGTGGTATGGTTTGGACCATGGAAGAGCTGGAAGAGCTTAGCCGGATCTGTACCGAACATGGGATTGTGATTATCTCCGATGAAATTCATTGTGATCTCATTTTTGCCGGGCACAAGCACATTCCGTTACCTAAGGTATCAGAAACTATTTCAAATAATTGTGCAGTTTTGATGGCTCCGAGCAAAACCTTCAATGTGGCTGGGCTGTCGGCAGCTTTGGTAATTATCCCCAATAAGCGGCTCAGGGTGAAGTATGATAAAGTGTTGAATACCATTCATATCCACAGCGGCCACATTTTTGGGAACATTGCCATCGAAGCGGCCTTCCGGAATGGTTACGAATGGCACGATCAGTTAATAACCTATCTTGAAGGTAATTACAAATTCCTGGAAGCTTTTGTCACTGAAAAATTGCCCAAAGTAAAAATCATGAAACCAGAGGCTACCTATTTGGTTTGGCTCGATTTCACAGCTTACAACTTGAGCGAGATTGCTTTGGCAAAAATTCTGATCGATGGTGGCATTGCATTAAACAATGGCAGTAAATTCGGTACAGGTGGCGAGGGTTATTTCAGGTTAAACTTTGGTTGCCCAAGATCGGTCCTGGAGGAAGGGTTGATAAAAATGGAGAAGGCGTTGGAGAAGAAAGAGGACTAAAACTCCCAGCTAAAATCGCATCAAAGTCCTGAAAATTTGCTATTTTTACTATAAAATATCGAACCATGAAACGAGCCATGGTAGCCAATCTCACACTGAAGCGTGATTTTCTCATGGCGAGTTCCATGTGGCCATTAAAAAACAAATTATTAAACACATGAAATACAGGAATTTAATTCGTTTCGACTGGGCCATCAAAAGGCTTCTTCGTAACAAGGCTGATTATTCTGTCCTTGAAGGATTTCTGTCTGAATTGTTGAAAGAGGATATCCTGATCCAGAGCATCCTTGAAAGTGAAGGGAATCAACGTATTGACAATGAAAAATTTAACAGAGTTGACCTTTTGGTGAAAAACGCCAGGGAAGAGTTATTGATCATTGAGATCCAAAACCAGAGTGAATACGATTATTTTCACCGAATGGCTTATGGAACTTCAAAAGCAATTTCTGAATATATCTCTGCCGGGGATACATATGTAAATGTGAAGAAAGTTTTCTCGATCAACATTGTTTACTTTGATCTGGGTCAGGGAGAAGACTATGTTTATCATGGTAAAACTGATTTCATTGGGATTCATAAACAAGATAAGCTGATGCTTTCTGTCAAACAGACAGAATTACTTGGCAAAGTTGAACCTTATCAGATTTTTCCTGAATACTACGTGATTAAAGTAAACCAATTCAATGATATTGCCAAAGACTCCCTTGATCAGTGGATTTATTATCTGAAAAACAATGAGATAAAGGATGATTTCACTGCTCTTGGAATTAATAGAGCCAGGGAACTTTGGAGGATAGATACCTTAAGTGAGGAAGACCAAAGAAACTACTTCCGTCACGTCGAAGATCTCAGGTACGGCGCAAGTATGGCTTGGTCCATGAAAGCGGATGCCGAATATGAGATAAAAAGGGAGAATACTTTCTTGATTGCCAGAGAATTTAAGAAAAATGGAGCATCAATTGAATTGATCATTAAATCAACTGGATTGACAGAAGAAGAGATCAAACAATTGTAAAACTAAACCCGATGGTTAGAAGATCCATCGGGTTTAGTTTTATTAATTCTTCTTATTCGAAAACGAATACGGGAAGCTTTCGGGCGAAGTGCCACGTGTTTTATTGGGGACACTGGTCATGTCGAACTGCAACTTGGCACCTTTCAGCAGGTCGCTGTGCGTGATGTAAGTCTTGTCATAAACCTGCCCATCCTTTGTAATTTTGTTAATGTAAACATTCTCAGTACTGTTCTGTGGCGCATCGATCTCAAGCTTTTTCCCGTTCTCCAAAGTCAGGGTCAGCTTTTTAAACAATGGCGACCCAAAAATGTATTCGCCGGTCCCGGGTGCAACAGGGTAGAATCCCATCGCCGAAAAGACATACCATGCTGAAGTTTGTCCGTTGTCTTCATCGCCACAAAGTCCGTCAGGGTGCGAATTGTACAATTTGTCCATCACCTGGCGTGTCCAATATTGGCTTTTCCAGGGTTGACCCAGATAATTGTATAGGTAAATCGCATGTTGGATGGGTTGGTTTCCATGTGCATACTGACCCATGTTGGCAATCAGCATCTCCGTAATCTCGTGGATCTGAATGCCATAATAGGAGAAGTCGAAGGTTGGGGCAGATGAAAATACCTCATCCAATCGTTGTGCCATCTTTTCGCGGTTTCCAAACAGATTGGCAAGTCCTTGTGGATCGTGAAAAACACACCAGGTGTAATGCCAGCTTGAACCTTCGGTAAAAGCATCACCCCACTTGTCGGGACGGAATGGCGACTGGAATGTACCATCTTCGTTTTTGCCGCGCATAAAGTTGACCGATTTATCGAAGACATTCTGATAGTTCATGGCACGCTTTGCAAAAAGGTCGATCTCGGCTTGTGGACGACCCAACTCTTTGGCCAATTTCCAGATGCACCAGTCGGCAAACGAATATTCCAATGTACGGGCAACGTTTTCATTAATTCCTACATTGTAAGGAATATAGCCCATCTTGTTGTAATAGCTGACCCCATAGCGTCCAACAGAGTGCATCGGACCGGCGTTTTCAGTATTTTTTAAAATTGCCTTATACAATGTTTGGATATCGAACCCGCGCAATCCTTTTAAGTAGGCATCGGCAATATTAACGGCTGAATTTGAACCGATCATGCAATCACGATGACCCGGACTTGCCCATTCGGGAAGCCATCCACTTTCGTTGTAGGTGTTGGCCAAACCTTCCATAATCTGGGAATCAAGGGTGGGGCGCATCAAAGTGAAGAACGGGAAAACCGCACGGAAAGTATCCCAGAAACCGTTGTCGGTAAACATGTAACCTGGCAAAACCTTACCATTGTAAGGACTGTAATGTACCACCTTGTTGTTCTCATCCATTTCATAGAATTTCCTTGGGAAAAGCATAGTGCGGTAGAGTGCTGTATAAAAGGTTCTTAGCTGTTCAAGTGAGCCACCTTCCACTTTTACGCGTGAAAACTCATCGTTCCAGATTTTTTCTGCTTTGCTCTTTGTCTGGTCGAAATTATCTTTTCCAATTTCCCTCGAAAGGTTAAGCTCCGCCTGTTGGAGGCTGATAAAAGATGAGGCTACCCTGGCATGAACAAACTCACCTTTCTTCGTTTTGAAACTCACCACTGCCATCACATGCTTGCCTTCTGCTTCAAGACCACCCTCTTTAACAATGCTGTCGTTCCAGGTCGAGAAGGAAGTGAAGTCCTTGTCGAAGACGATCACGAAATAGTTGTGGAAGTTTTCGGGAACGCCACCGCTGTTGTTGCGGCAATAACCGGTTATTTTTCGTTCCGTTGCCGCGATTTTGACCATCGACCCTTTGTTGAAGGCATCAATTACCACATGCGAAGCATCCGACTCCGGATAGGTAAAACGGAACTGTGCGGCACGTTCAGTAGGTGTAATCTCTGTAACGACATCATAATTTGAAAGATACGCCCTGTAATAATGGGGCTTTGAAATTTCGACCTTGTGGGAATACCACGAAGCACGTTTGTTTTCGTCGGTGATCACCTTTCCTGTCTCAGGAAATAAAGAAAATGCTGCATAATCGTTGATCCACGGACTTGGCTGATGGGTCTGTTTGAAACCCCTTATCTTGTAATCGTCGTACATATAGCCCCAGCCGTTCCCATTTTTGTTGGTCTGTGGTGTCCAGAAATTCATCCCCCAGGGCAAGGCAATGGCAGGATAGGTGTTCCCGTTCGATAGGGCAAAATCAGAATCCGTCCCCACCAAAGGATTAACATAATCAACTAGGCCTGTCGTGTTTTCAATGAGTTGCGCATGGGCAAGGTGTGTCATTAAAATCAGTCCTAAAATCCAAAATAGTCCTCTCATTTTCATTGTTAATTGGTGTTATTAAGTAATTGAATATTTTTTTTTTGCTACTGGTTGCTGGCAACTGGCGGCTGGCTTATAACTGCAAACCAAATGATTGATGTACCGAAATATAATCGAAAAACAGACGCATAACCATACGTCTCTACTGCCTGCTGCCTTCCTTCTTCGGTTTTCAAAACAGACGCATTGAAATGCGTCTCTACTGCCTGCTACTTGACTGGTGCGACTGCACGACCTTCCATTGGCCACCTATCTTCTGATAAACAAAGGTCCAGTAAAACGTAATCTGGAATTGTGTGCCATTCATCAGCTCTACAGTGGAATCGCCACTGGCTGCCACAAGCACAACATCTTCCGTAATTGCAGTAACTTTCTGTTTCTGAAATACGATTGTCTGTTTTGAAACACCACCCGCCCTTCCTTTGAGCAGATTGGTCAGGGAATCATATTTTGCATAGAAGCTGTTGTTGACGATGAAGCCTGCATGATTCTGATCATCAACGCCCTTTGAAAGGGCATCATAATCGAGGGCTTCTCCTAACTTAACCATATTTTTGAAAATCGCCCCAACTTCCCCTTCAGCTTTTGCTTTTTGCTGATTGGAGAGTTTCTGACCCATCGAATTCCCAATAAAAACAAAGAAGAACACCAATACAAAAGAAATGTTTGTTTTCATAAACGTACTTTTTATAGTGCCAATATGAATAAGGAAAGGATTAATCATTTTCCACTTCTTCTTCAGCTAAATCATCATCATAATTGAATTCAACCTTACTCTGAATAATTATCTCTGACAATATATTATTGAGATAACCAAGTTCTACTGCTTTTTTAAATCTTATTGTAAGCTCTTGAATATTAATGATTTCTTCAATACAAGAGATATACTTGTCAACTACAGCCTTTATTGAATACTGCTTTTCTGCATTCTCCCTTATTTTTGAAAGTAATGCCTCTGGTGAATCGTCAGATTTTACAACAAACGTAATCGGAAATTTTTCTAGCTTATCAATATCAAGGAAATACTTTTTCACATCAGTCGTTTCGGTTACCTGAAAAAAACGACCTAATGGTTTCATAACGAAATCTATGCCACCATCATTTGCATTGGTTCTACCCGTTTTGAATAACTTTAACTTTTCTTCTTCGATTTCGTCAAGCTCAAATCCAAAGAAAACTGTTTGGTCAGAATAGAAATATTTCAAAATTGAGAAACTAACAATCTCAAATACCCTGGCATCAACATTTGGTGCCAGTAAACCGAGTACAAATTCAGACGTCTTCGGAATACGTTCTTCTTCAAGCTCTTTTAACATTTCACATGTATCTATGAACATCTCAAAAGAACCTCTTTTCATTTCAACATAAGCATCAATAATTTCAAGAATAGCAACACAAATATTGAAATCTTTCTTATTCGCCTTAATTTTTAAAAGATTTTCATTGAACCAATACCGATTTGTTTCAACTACTCTAATTACTGGGATAAATTCACATGTTGAAAAGTACCTTTTAAACTCTTCGTTCATGCGGTGATTTAGTGCGTGATTCTGCAATTTCGCACCGAACGATAATTCGCGTTGTCGTTTAAAAAGGATTGAGAATTTGGCACCAATAGATAATGAATAGCCTCCAATGTGGTGATAATCATTGGCAATATAATCCTCAACTAGCACATAAATTGCGTATAAATTGCCAAAACTACCCCTTGATTTTGATCCCTTATTTGCCGATTTTGTTTTGATATTGATATATTGTAATAGCTCACTATTTTTAAAAATCTGTTCGGAATCATCAGAAAAATGTTTTTCTAAGATTTCATCGATCTTATCTGTGAATGGATGTCTCATTTTTTTGGTTCGAATAATGTTTGTTGTTGAAAATTCTTCATCTCATAAGTTTTAGGTTCCCTATGTAAATTTTCACCATTTATTTCTCTTAGTTCCTGTACTCTCCTTAACCCAATTTTTGTAAAATCCTCGTTAATTTCAATCCCGATGGATTTTCTCTTGAGTTTTTTGGCAACATAAGAAGTTGTAAAGGTTCCAGAAAAAGGGTCAAGAACTATGTCTCCGGGATTTGAACTGGCTTTTATTATCCTTTCAAGTAATGCTATCGGCTTCTGAGTAGGGTGATTCTCATATTCATCCATCCTGTACCTGACTCGGGGAAAGTCCCATACATTCCCAGGAACCTTCTCATTATTATAGGGTTGTGGTGGCGTTTTTCTGTAATCGATCAAATTTCTTTTTGCTCCAGTTTTTGCTTCAACCAATATATCTTCTGCATTAAAGGTATAGTTATTCTTATCTTTTACACAGAAGAGAATAGGTTCATACATTGAACCATAGTACTTTTTTGCTTGCACACCGGAACTGTCATAAGACCAGACAATCCTAGACAATATTTCAATTTTACCCCTTAAGAAAATATCGAAATATGGGATAAATTGTGTTGAAGTCATTACATAAAAACTACCTGTTGGTTTGAGTTTCCTCAGGCAAAGATTGATCCAAGTATAGCACCATTCTAAATACAATTCATCAGTGGCCCATTTGTCCTTTAATCCATTGAAGTCTTTACCAATATTGTAAGGTGGGTCGACAAAAATCAAATCGACACTGGAATCCACAATTTCGTTCTCCAATATTTCTATTGCATCTCCCTGATAGATAAGATGATTTTCATGTTCATGTTTAATCATATCATATTATTCTTTTGATAAAAATGTCTAAATATTCTACAAAGATTGTTATTTTTGGCTCTACCCTCCTTATCGCCACTTCCATTTTTCATTCCTTCATTTTCCGGTCTCCCTTTCATACAAACCTTTCCCCCTCCCATTCCTCTCTGTCTAATTCTTAATTCCTTCATTCCTTCATTCTTTCTCCCCCCTACCCGCTTACCTGAACATCCAATCCTGTCTCTTCCCTGACTCTGATTGCAATTTTCTCCAATTCCCCAATCGGGACTTTCTGAATGTCGCTGGCCGGCGTATCGCGGGCAATTGTATAGATCATAAGAGTTTGTGGCTGGATCTGTTGGAGCAAAGCCATCCAGGCAGTTAGCTCCGTTTCAGTTGTATTGTCAAAAGGTTTGCCCTTAAACGAGCCTTTAATAAACATGGTTTGGATCACCAGATGTCCGTCAAAAAGTTTCAAATGATTCACAACCGACTGTAAATCAAATCTTCCAACTGGTTGATCCATTAAACGGATCGTTTCCGGAATGCCAGAGTCGAGTTTCAGGATATTGTCGTCCACTTTTTTGAGGGCCTCAACAACTTTGGGCTTGTGCAACATTGTCGAGTTGGATAAAACGGCCACACGTGCTTTTGGACAAATTTCGTCCCTTAGTTGCAAGGTGTCTGAAATGATCGTAGGAAAATCGGGATGCATCGTAGGTTCGCCATTTCCCGCAAAGGTGATCACATCGGGCAAACCACTGTTTTCTTTCATGGCCTCCAACTTTTCCCGTAGTAATATTCTGACCTCATCCCGTGTTGGAAGTATGGCTTTTACTTTCCCTTTTTCAGGATTCCACCCACATTCACAATAGATACAGTCGAACGAACACAATTTGGAATCGTTTGGCATCAGGTTGATACCGAGCGAAATTCCTAGCCTGCGGCTGATCACGGGCCCGAATATGGTTTGGTCAAAAAGAAAAGTTGACATTCAAGTTATATGAGTTCAATATTATAATGTATTATATATCAATTAATTAGTCTTTTTACCTTCGACTGGGGCAAAAGTTGAAGCGAATTCAGGTCCAGGCCTGTAATCAGGTTCAGGCCTGGCTTTTTCCCTACCTCGATCGATCCCGCCCAACTGTCCATTTCCAAAGCTTCCGCCCCGTTCAAAGTTGCCCAGGTTACCATTTCACCAAAATGAATTTCAGGAAAAAATCGGTGGATTGTTTTCATCTCCTCAAGGATCGAAAGTTTCCAGTTTGAGGAGAGGCTATCGGTACCCAGGCAGATCTTTAGCCCATTTTTACTGAAAAGGGCAATATCCGGAAGTTGTTTATCGATGTAAAGATTCGAATTTGGGCAAAGTACAAACCAGGTTTTTCCCATATCCCTGACAAGCCGCAGCAAATCAATGTCTTTTTGGACCGTGCAGACATTGTGTACAAGTAATAGCTTATTCTGTTCAGGCAACCAGTCGATCACACTTTCGAGGGCATTTTTGCCGGTGGGTTCAAAGAAGGAGATGTCCATGGATAGGTTTTCGGTCAGATGCCTTGCCAACTCCCCATCACCAGTCTGGTACAGATCATCTTCCGCGGAACATTCCTGACTGTGAATTGAAAGTATGGAATGGTTGTCTTCAGCGGATTTCGAAACCAATGCAAACAATTCCTTCGAGATGGAATAAGGAGCATGAGGCACTATGGAAGCAGGAATACCCAACGACCGGGCTTCCGCAAGGCAAATTTCCGCCCATTCAAAAGCCCGCTGTGCACGTAGGGGCGAAAAGCCAAGTACCTCAATAAAGGTATGGTATTTAATTTTTGATTTTGATTTCAATGCAAAGGTCGAAGCTGTATTTGAAATATCGCCAACCGCTACAATGCCATTGTGCCACAATTCAAAATCTGCCTTCCTGGCTGCTTCCAGAACTATTGGTTCTTCATGGTTGCGGTTCGCTACAACGTTTTTCAGAAAACCCGGCAATCCGGTCTTTTCAGGAAAAATAGAGTGCAGATGTGACAACTCAAGGTGGCAGTGGGCATTCACAAATCCGGGGACGATCGCGCCACTATAAAATTCCACGCCGGATTGTTCCTCAAATTGACCCTTTGTGTCGATGATTTTAGTCACAATGCCCTCTTCGTTCACGATAATTATCCCTTTGTTGAGGACAACTCCGGTACCCGTGAAGATGTAATGGGCTGATAACTTGCGCATATTTTATTGTGCTTTCACCGGAGGCAGATGGTTTTTAATAGAGTCCTTAGCCTGAGCAAGGGCATGCATCTCGTTGAGCCGGTTTAAAACCTCATCGTAAATGGGCTTGTAAATCTCGGGGTGCTTACCATAAAACAAGATCGACTCCTCAAACTTCTTTTGATCAAGGTGGTGCCTTTTCAATATAGAAAGGTACAGATCTTCAAGATAGTTCGCCCTGGTGACCTGCATGGCATACCGCTGGATAAACACAGATTCGGCAAGATGGATCTCTACCAATACCGGAATAAGCTCTTTCTCGGGTAAAATCCCTTTGGGAACATTGTTGCTGCAGGCCATCATCAGGATGGCCATTCCAAAAATCAGTATATTTCTCATTCATCGTCCTCCATTTGTCTGATCTCCCTGAATTTCTTCGAGAAAGGTGAAGCAAAAACAAAAGCGTTCAGTTTTCTGTTCCGCGTATTGAAAATTTGGGTATTGTTCCCCTCCCAGCATTTCTTCCCTTCAGAAATAAAAAGGATCTTATCTCCAATCTCCATTACGGAATTCATGTCGTGTGTATTGATCACCGTTGTGATATCGAACTCCGAGGTAATCTCTTTGATAAGTGCATCAATCAGTATCGAAGTCACGGGATCCAGACCCGAGTTGGGTTCATCGCAAAACAGGTATTTTGGATTCAGCGCAATGGCACGGGCAATTGCCACCCGTTTCCGCATACCACCCGAAATCTCGGAAGGGTATAAATTGTTTGATGCTTTGATATTCACCCGATCGAGGCAGAAGTTAAGCCTCGACACTTTCTCTTTCATGGTCATATTGGTAAACATGTCCATTGGAAACCTTACATTCTCTTCAACTGTAAGTGAATCAAAGAGGGCACCATTCTGAAAAACCATCCCGATTTCCTGGCGCAGCAATTTTTGCTCTTTAAAGCTCATCCGTCGGTTGTCGCGCCCGTCAAACAAGATTTCGCCACAGTCGATTTCGATCAAACCAACGATCGATTTTAACAGTACGGTTTTTCCCGAACCACTTTGCCCGATAATGAGATTTGTTTTACCTTTCTCGAAAACGGTGGAAATATCCTTTAATACATCCCTGCCTTCGAAAGACTTACAAACATTTTTAATTTCAATCATTTGAATAGCAATTGAGTAAGGACAAGGTCGAAAAACAGAATAAGCACACTTGTATTGACTACGGATTTGGTACTTGCACGCCCTACCTCAAGTGCCCCGCCCTGTACATAGTAACCCAGATAAGCGGGTACTGTGGCGATCAGAAATCCAAAAACGAGGGTTTTGATGATCGAGAAATAAGCATAAAACGGATTAAACTGGGTTGTCATCCCATTCACGTAAGTGGCGACTGTTACCACCCCAGACAGTGGACCCGTAATCAATCCGCCAACCAAACCACAAGCAACGCTTATAATGAATAAAAGAGGGCTCATAAAAACAACTGCAATTATTTTGGGAAGGATCAGGTACGAGGCCGAATTGACACCCATAATCTCCATTGAATCAATCTGTTCAGTCACCCTCATACTTCCAATTTCAGACGCAATATGCGAACCGACTTTTCCAGCAAGCATCAGGCTCAAAACTGTAGAGGAAAATTCGAGCATCAGTGTATCGCGGTTCCCAAGTCCGATAATATAGTTGGGCATTAACGGGCTAACCATGTTATAAGTCAACTGTAAGGTAATAATCCCACCCATGAAAATGGAGATGACGGCGACGATACCCACAGAATTGATCCCCAGTTTCTCAATTTCAAGAACCAATTGGTTCAGGTAAATCGAATTCTTCTCAGGTTTTTTGAAAACCCTGACCATCAACAAACAATATTGTCCAATATGATAAAATACACCCACTTGCAATTAAAGTTGGTTAAATACTAATAACTACCCTATTACAGTTCAAAATCCATTGATTCCCAAACATGGGCATGGTAAATAACTGTCACATAAATTTCCGATAAAAATACAAAATATTTGAACAACAGATAATAGGGAATTTTTAGGTATTTGTTAAACTCATTGGGCAGATCATGTTGTATTGTGAAAAAAATAAATAATTTTGGATAAAAATAACTTATGGAAAACTCCAACAATTTTTGTGTGATCATGGCCGGAGGAATTGGTAGCCGTTTTTGGCCCCTGAGTACCGCCGACAAACCCAAACAGTTTTTAGACATTCTGGGTATCGGACGGTCACTACTCCAACTCACATATGACCGTTTTTCAAGGATCATCCCTGCAAAGAATTTTCTGGTGGTTACCAGCGAGAATTACAAGGAACTCGTTTTGAGTCAACTGCCTGATCTGGATGGTACCCAGGTGCTTTCTGAACCATTGCGCAGAAATACAGCACCATGTATTGCTTATGCAACCTATCGGATATTGAGCCAATGTCCTGAGGCCAATATGATCGTTGCGCCCTCAGATCACCTGATCTTAAAAGAGGATTATTTTCTTGAAGAGATCAACAATGGGTTGCGATATGTTTCGGATCGGGATGTCCTTCTTACGCTGGGTTTACAACCAAGCCGTCCTGAAACCGGTTATGGTTATATCCAGGTTGCTGAAAAAGCTTCGTTCGAGCAAATGGACAATCTTTTCAGGGTGAAAACCTTCACTGAAAAACCCGACCGGAAAATGGCAGAATTGTTCATTGAAACTGGCGAGTTTTATTGGAATTCCGGAATTTTTGTGTGGTCGGCAAAGGCGATCCTCAAAGCTTTCGAACAATATTTGCCCGATGTAAATGCCCTGTTCGATTATGGAAAGAAACTCCTCAATACTCCCGATGAAGTCAACTACATCCATAAGGTCTATTCCGAATGCCGGAATATCTCGATCGACTACGGCGTTATGGAAAAAGCCCATAATGTTTTTGTGCTTTGCGCCGATTTCGGATGGTCAGACCTTGGAACCTGGGGGTCGCTATACGAAAACCACGGCAAGGATCAGCATTCCAATGCAGTCAGCAGTAATAGGGTCTTTTTGTACGACACCAAATCGTGTATCGTAAACATGCCAAAAGATAAAGTTGCAATTATCCAAGGACTTGATGGTTACATTATCGTTGAATCGGAAAATACGTTGCTGGTCTGTAGAAAAGATGACGAACAGCAAATCAGACAGTTTGTGGCCGACGTCATGCTCTCTGAAGGGAAAAAATGAAAAAAAATATATTCTTTCTACTCGCAATGGGTATGTTCCTCACTGCATTTTCAAGTGAGAAAAGTGGCCGACAGGTACTCGATTTATCAGGCGAATGGCGTTTTTTCCTCGATCCAGAAAATAAAGCAACAGCGGAAAATTGGCAAACCAAAACATTTAACGATTTTGTTAAATTACCTGGTACGACAGATGAAAACAAAAAAGGGATCCTGAATTCAAATAAAACAGAGACAACCCATCTTTCAAGGGAATATTCATGGTTCGGCAAAGCCTTCTATCAAAGGAAGATCGTTGTTGACAATAGCTGGAACGGGAAATACATCCGTCTTGTCATGGAACGGACAAAACCAACCCAAGTTTGGATCGATGGGATTCTGGTAGGCTCAAATACAAATATTACAACTTCCCAAATTTACGATTTGAGTAAATTACTTACTCCTGGTGAGCATATCCTGACCATTATGGTTGACAACGGGAAATCTGTACCTGTAGAAGTGATCAACTCTTCACATGCCTATGTCGAACATACCCAAACTAACTGGAATGGTATTATCGGGAAATTTATTCTGGAGGCTACCGACCTGTGTAACATTGACGATGTGCAAACTTATCCCAATATTGATACCCGATCTGTTAAAGTGAAGTTTAAGCTAAACAATCAGGATAATACAGCTAAAAGTCTCAATATCAATTATAAAACAGTAGCTTGTAACACAAAGAAGACGGGAAAACCAGTTACGAAAACGGTTGTAGTTACTTTAAAATCGGGGGAAAATTTAATCGAAGAAGACCTGAACCTGGGAAGCAATGCCTTGTTGTGGGATGAATTTCAACCTGCCTTGTACAGGTTGTCCATTTCCGTGAGTTCAAACAATAAAGTCATTAACGAAACCTCTACCAGTTTTGGGCTCAGGAAGTTCTCCACATCAGGGACGCAGTTTGTAATGAATGGCCATCCGACTTTCCTGCGTGGCAAACACGATGCCTGCGTATTTCCGTTAATCGCTCACACCGCTATGGACAACGAAAGCTGGATCAGGTATTTCGGCATCCTTAAAACATGGGGCATTAACCATGTCCGTTTCCATTCGTGGTGCCCCCCGGAAGCTGCTTTTGAAGCCGCCGACCGTTTGGGGCTTTATCTTCAACCTGAAATGCCCTATTGGGGATCGGAGGATGCTAAAAAGACAGAACTCATTGAATTCCTGCGCAAGGAGGGCTTGAACATTCAGAAAACCTACAGCAACCATCCTTCATTTGTCATGTTCGCTTTAGGAAATGAATTGTCGGGCGATTTCAATGTGATGAAAGATTTCATCGGCACTTTCAGGGCTGCCGAAAACAGGCACCTTTTTGCTTATGGTTCTAACAATTATCTAGGTTTTAAGGCACCTGCAGAAGGCGAAGATTACCTGACCACCTGCCGGATCGGTGGCGAGACTCCCGGTACATTTGACACTCATGTTCGCGCATCTTTCTCGTTTGCAGATGCTTACGATGGAGGTTATATCAATGGGAGTTATCCGAATACCGTGATGGACTATTCTGGAGCCTCGAAGAAAAGTGCTGTCCCTGTGATCAGTCACGAGACTGGGCAGTTTCAGACCTATCCCGATTACAATGAACTCAAAAAATACACCGGTATACTCAAACCCTGGAACCTTGAAATTTTCAAAAAAAGGCTCGAAGATGCGGGGATGGGAAACCAGGGAAAAGATTTCTTCCGTGCATCAGGAGCTTTGAGCGCGATCTGCTACAAAGCCGATATTGAAATGTGTTTGCGCACCAAAAATTTCGGAGGATTTCAATTACTTGATTTGCAGGACTTTCCAGGACAAGGCACAGCACTGGTTGGTATGATGGATGCTTTTATGGAGAACAAGGGGATTATCCAGCCTGAGCATTTCAGGGAATTTTGCAATGATGTTGTGCCACTGCTTGTGGTTGACAAGTTTTGCTGGACAAACAACGAAACTTTCAAGGCAAAAGTCAAGGTGGCCAACTATTCAGCAAAAGCATTTAAAGATCAAACCATTAAATGGGAAATTAAAAATAATGGAAACCTATTGCTTGAAGGTAAATTGAAAAACAACATTGCTCAGGGAACCCTGGTGGACATTGGCGAAATATCCACATCCCTTTCGGGAATCAAAAACGCCGTGGGAGTCGAGTTGGTCTTGTCGGTTGAAGGGACAGTCTATAAGAACCGTTATTCAATTTGGGTGTACCCGCAGAAACCCAATATTGTAGTTCCATCTGGAATTATGGAAACCTCTGTTTTGGATGAAAATGCGATCACGAAATTAAACCAAGGGGGTAAGGTGCTGCTTTTCCCTCATCCTAAAACGATCCAATCCATCTCGGTTGGTGGGCTTTTTACACCCGATTACTGGAACTACCGGATGTTTAAAGGGATATCCGAAAACGTCAAACAACCTGTTTCTCCTGGAACGCTGGGGATCCTGACAAATCCCAAACATCCGTTATTTGAGCAGTTCCCAACTTCATTTCATTCCGATTGGCAATGGTGGGCCATCGTAAAAAATAGCCGCCCCATGATCCTCGACAGTCTTGACAAAAACTATTTACCTATTGTTCAGGTAATTGACAATATTGAGAGAAACCACAAGCTGGGTTTGATTTTTGAATTGAACGCCGGAAAGGGAAAACTCTTGATTTGTATGGCCAATCTTCCGGCACTGAAGGAATATCCCGAAGCCAAACAGTTGTATTTAAGCTTGTTGAATTATATGAATTCTGAAAAGTTCCTTCCGGTTTCAAAGGTAAAAACAGAAGAATTAATTAAGCTGTTTGATCAAAAGGTTGCACAGCAGAATTTAAAAGAAATCAAAAACATTTCTTACTAAGTTATTGTATTCCATATATTTAGAATGATATCCAAGAATTACGCCATATTTACAACAGGCGGGGCCTCTTTTGAACAAATGTGCGGTTCACTGTTGTACCAGATGAAAGAGAAGGACAATATTCTGAAAATCGTATTTTTTGGTTTGTCGAAAAGCAATGAGGAGTTCATCAGCCATCTTCGGATTTTGCGCAATTGTGTTGATGCCTCTTTTCCCGGAAAGTTGCTCCCGATTTGTTATGTCTCACAATGTCCGCTTGTTGGTGCCTTGAATGCCGAGGTCCTCCATATTTCCTCAGTTAAAGACTTAACGATCACTTATGGGGAAAATTATCTTATACTGGAGAACGAATCTGGTAGGGAGCTGATAACAGGTGGTTTGTTGCCACCCGATATCACTACAACCATTTCAATTCAGTCGGATGCAGTGTTTTCTTTAATGGAAGAAATTCTTGTAAAAGAGAATTTTCCGCTCAACAGCATTGTACGTCAGTGGAATTACATTGAGAAGATAACCCGATTCGATGGTCATCACCAACATTATCAGGATTTTAATGATTCACGTAGCCGTTTTTATTCCAAATCGGATTGGTCTCATGGATATCCTGCCGCAACAGGAATTGGCACTCATTTGGGAGGCGTAATGGTCGAATTCGTTGCTTTATCGGGCAACGAAACGATCAATATGGCTTTGGACAATCCGTTGCAAATTTCTGCACACCGCTATTCCCAAAAGGTATTGTTGGGCGAAACCGATAAGTCAACCCCCAAACTGGCCTCCCCAAAATTTGAACGGGCACGGATCATAGGATCACCTTTGCGGCAGACGGTTTACATCTCAGGGACTGCGGCCATCAGGGGCGAGGCCAGTTGTCTGGCTGGAGATGTTGTGGAGCAGACCAGGATAACCATGGAAAACATCGATCATTTGACCTCCCCCGATAATTATCCATTCCCTATAGGGACAAGGACCTACAAATTGTTACGTGTCTATTTGAAGGACGATAGCCTTATTGAAGATGTAAGCCGCTATCTTTCAGTTAATTATCCTGAACCAGATAAAATTTACATTTGTGCCGATGTGTGCCGCGACGAGCTA
>CAIYPA010000288.1 GCA_903927965.1 uncultured Bacteroidia bacterium
AGTATCCTGATCAAATCTAACAATTTGGGATTCATTACCTTGTCATTTTTTATTGCCTTATTGAAAGGGACAAGGCTGATCTGGTCGTTCTCGATCCCAACCATCACACTTTGCTGGTCATCGAGAAGGGTTTCGATTGCTGCAACCCCAAGACGGCTTGCAAGGATCCTGTCCAATGCTGAAGGGGCACCCCCACGCTGGATATGTCCCAAAACAGTCACCCTGACATCGTATTGTGGGTAATCCTTTTCAACCTGCTGGGCAATTTTGAACGCTCCTCCTGCCTTTTCACCTTCTGCAACAAGCACAATCGATGATTTTTTGGTTTCGCGATAACCCGATTTGATAAAGGTTTCCAACGTCATCAGGTCGGTATCGGTTTCAGGGATCAGGACAGCCTCGGCCCCTGAAGCGATTCCGCCATTCAAAGCAAGGAAACCTGCGTCACGTCCCATCACCTCAATAAAAAAGAGACGTTCATGCGCTGTTGCCGTATCGCGGATTTTATCTACTGCCTCTATGATCGTATTCAGTGCTGTATCGTATCCTATCGTAAAATCTGTTCCAAAAAGATCATTGTCAATTGTTCCCGGGACACCCACAATCGGAATCCCAAATTCCTGGGCAAAAATCCTGGCCCCTGTAAAAGTACCGTCGCCACCAATGACGACCAATGCATCAATACCTGCATTTTTCAGGTTCTGAAATGCCGTATCACGTCCTTCCTTTGTATGAAATTCCATGCTCCGGGCGGTCTTTAGTATCGTACCACCCAGTTGAATGATGTTGCTCACGTCGCTCGAAGAAAGAACCCTGAAATTATTCTCTATTAATCCCTTGTAGCCGTGCATGATACCAACAACCTCACGGCCATAGAAAATAGCGGTCCTTGTCACTGCTCGAACCGCTGCGTTCATTCCCGGAGAATCGCCACCTGAGGTCAAAACACCTATTCTTTTGATTTGATTGTCGATGTAGTCATCCGGATTTGAAAATTTAATATCCTTACCCATAATATTTTGTTTAAGACGAGACAAAATTAAGTTTGAATGTTGAACTAAAGCGCAATCTGCCGTTAAATTTACATAAAATTTTCGGATGCCAGTTTACGGACTGCCCCTGCCACCTCTTCGAGAAGCTCTTTTGGGGTTGAAGTGGCACCACAGACACCGACTGATCCAATATTTTTAATCCATTGCAAATCAATGTCTTCAATTGATGATATAAACTTGCTGTTCTGATTGACAGATTGGCAGATATCGAATAGCATCTTTCCGTTTGAACTTTTTTGACCACTCACAAACAAGATCAGTTCAAAACGGGCTGAGAATTTTCGAATGGCGGGAATCCTGTTCGCAACCTGTCGGCAAACAGTATCATGAATCTTAACAGGGACCTCTGTTGCCCTGTTTTTCAGCTCTTTGGCCAATAGATGAAAACCCTCAAGGTCTTTGGTCGTCTGGGAATAGAGTTCAATAGGACGATTAAAATCAAGCTTTTCAACTTCATATACACTTTCAAGGACAATGGCTTGTCCATTTGTCTGACCAACCAGGCCATTTACCTCGGCATGTCCCTTTTTCCCAAAAATAACAAACTGGGTATTTTTATTGTGTGCCGAGTCATGCCCGATCCGGATGCGTTGCTGAAGCTTCAAAACGACAGGACAAGTAGCATCGATTAGCTTGATGTTGTTTTTGGTTGCATATTCATAGGTTGATGGCGGTTCACCATGGGCACGCAAAAGGACGGTGGCATCCTTCATTGTGAAGTACTTTTCATGGTCAATGGTGATCAATCCCTTTTCTGCCAGACGATTGATTTCAACATCATTATGAACAATATCACCTAGGCAATACAGAACGTCTAGCAGAAGAAGGGTTTCCTCCGCCTTACGGATTGCTTCAACAACTCCAAAACAGAAGCCAGAATTTTGATCTATTTCAATAATCATCTTCGTTCAAAGTTTATTGATCTGGCTAAGAACCCAATCTAGTTGCTCTTCAGGTGTCATTAAGCTGTTGTCCAATACAATAGCATCAGCAGCTTTCCTTAACGGACTTTCCTTCCGGTTTTCGTCATACCGGTCGCGTTCGATAATATTTGCTTTTATCTCATCATAACTAACATGTTCACCTTTTGCAATAAGCTCATCGTACCGGCGTTTGGCCCTGACATCGGGTTGAGCGGTCATGTAAATTTTTAATTCCGCATCGGGAAATACAACAGTCCCAATGTCTCGTCCATCCATGACAATCCCCTTCGATTTTCCCATTTCCTGTTGAAGTGCGACAAGCAGATGGCGAACTTCAGCGACAGCCGCAACAGGGCTGACATTTTGGGAAACTGCAAGCAACCTGATCTCTTCTTCAACATTTTCTCCATTCAGCCAGATGTCATTGTGAGAAGTTTGGGGATTGAACCTGAAATACACCTTAATCTTGTCAAGATTAGTATTCAATTTTGGAATATCTACCAATCCATTATTAATTAACTTATTACGAAGGCAGTATAATGTAACGGCCCTATACATGGCTCCGGTATCGATGAAAATATAGTTGAGTTTGCTGGCAATCTCCCTGGCAACTGTGCTTTTACCGCAAGATGAATGGCCGTCGATTGCGATGATTATTTTATGGTTTGTATCCGTCATATGATCTTAATTATTTCACAACAAAGATAACCTAAAGTTGCCTGATAATAGCTAATGAACCAATTGCGAAAGGTTGGCAGAGAGTGAAAAGTAATGGGAAGTTGCTGAAAGGTGGTAGCTTGCAATACCATAATTGAAATTGAACTTGGCTATTTTAATACCAATACCTGTTGAAAATCCAACAAGCCCGGGACGTTCAGTGATTGCAAGCTCTTTTTGCCGCTGATAATTGTAACCAAAACGCAAGGTTACCCGTGATCCCGGAAGGAATTCAATACCAAAAATCAAATGGCGCATTAACAATGAGGCCAATCCATTTGATTGTGGGTCAGATTGCATGCCTTCATTTTGACTGTTTGTATAGGATAAATCCCATTTATTCAGGTGGTTAGCCGTAATTAACAGTCGTACAGGTGCATGGGAGAGTTGTTTTGAAAAACCCAGTTGAATATCCCATGGAAGTTTTTCACGAACAGCGTTATCGTAATAAGTTGTGATTTGGGACCCAAAATTTCTGGCCACGAATGAGAAAATCAAAAAATTATCTGCCGAGATCCATGTAATCCCAGCATCGGCTGCAATACCAAAGGATTTGTAACTCTCAAACGATGAAAAAATGGGCTTAAGGTTGATCCCGGCCCTTAAATGCTGGGAAATTGTCCTCGAAAAGATCAGGTTCAGCGCATATTCAGCGGCCCCGAAAGTTCCGGTCAACTCTCCGGTCTCAGAAGCCCCATTGAACTTTCCATAATTGACGTAGTGAAGGCCTACGGCAAAAGTGTTACTCCTTTTAAGATTTGGGGCAAAAGACACATATCCTGCACCAATCCCAGCAATATAGCTTACATAATTGACAGACAATTGATTGCGCATCGAATCCGTCAGAAGGGATGGATTGTAGAAAGTAAGGTCAAGTTCATTATCAGAAAACGCTACCTGATCACCGCCTAAAGCAGCAACTTTTGCCGAATTGGTGATATCGAGAAACCGGTAAATCCCCTCTCCACCGATCTGACCGAAAATTCGGCCAAACGGATAAACAACAAACAGGAGAATTAAAACCAGGTTTTTCATTTTTGTCTAAATATCTGATAAAAATAGAAATTTCATATACTACTTCCAACTATACATCGCAAACGATCATTTATCAAATTCTCATTATGTCATTCATCACCTTATTGCCATATTCATTGCCGATTCACGTTTATCCGGTCATCGGTTTCCACACTCCAATCTCCGGTTTCCCTTCTCCCTTCTCCCTTCTCCGGTTTCCGTACTCCTTGCTCCCCGCACCCTGCTCCAAGCCTCTAAATACCTTCCTTCTTCAACCCCTCCACCACCTCATAAACAATGGGGCAGAGTTCACGGTTCAACATCGTGAGGTCAAGTACCTGGTAGAACCTTTTCCGGTCGGTATGCGGGTATTCACGGCAAGCCTTTGGCCTGTAATCGTAGATCACGCAATAATTGTCAGACATCAGGAAAGGGCATGGCGTATCGTTGAAAACATAGCACTTGTCCTCATCGATGTGAAGATAACGTGCGATAAAATCGACTGCTTTCATCTTCATCTTTCCAGCTATCTTTTCGATATCTTTGTCTGTAATCATAGGACTAATTGATTTACAGCAATTTCCACACGAAAGGCAATCAAACTGCCCAGAAATTTTATTGTGCAACCGATGCGCAATATCATCGAGCTGTTTTGGCTTTTTCCGCTTTAGTTTCGCGAAAAAAACCTGGGTCTCCTCATGATTTTGCCTGGAGAGTTCGAAAACATTGTCTTTATCTGCCCCCATCTTGTTGAATTGTAACTAACTTTGCGATCCTTCGGTTCATCTTAACCTGTGCAATAAAAAGCCCTGTGATGACCACACAGATGCCAACAATTTTTCTGAAAGTCAATGCATCATCGAGGATATACCAGGCAAAAACTGCAGTCAAAACCGGAATGATGTTAATGAACATGTTGGCATCATTGATCCCGAGGTTTTTGATGCTATAGGTATAAAGAATGAATGCGATACAAGATGCAAATATTGCAAGTTTCAGGATTGCTATAAATGCAGGAAGGTTAAAGTGGGTGCCAAACATTGTTTTGCTCTCAAAAATCAGCCACAGCGGAAGGAAAAAGAAGATCCCGATAAAATTCTGATAGGTAATAATCGAAGTTGGATTGTATTTATGGGACAAATCCTTTAAAACCACAGTATAAGCTATTGCCGAAAATACAGCCAGAAATTCAAGTGCGATACCGAATGGTGAGGCAATAAAATTAAATGAAGAATCGAAAACAACAATTCCAACCCCTAAAAACGAAAGGATAATACCGATCAGGTTGCGGACCGAAAGCTTTTCCCCATAATATTTAGAAGCTGCAACAGGTGAGAAAAGTGGAATTGTCGCAATGATCATCGCACCCATAGTGCTTGAAACATACTGCAAACCAAAGCTTTCACCCATAAAATAAAGAAATGGTTCGAAGAAGGCCAGCAAAATAAATGCCCGGTAATCATTCTTTTCAATCTTCACCAATTTTTTGGTGATCCGTCCATAAATCATTAAAAGCGATGTAGCGATCAGCAACCTGATGAAGACGGTCGTAAGTGGACCATAAGCGACATAAACTTCTTTTACCCAAACAAATGAGAATGACCAGAAGATCATTGCAAAAATTATCGCCAGATACACAACCCCCTTTTTTTGCCCCATTCGCTTTGTTTTGAGTTGCAAAAATAGCAATTTTATTTTAGCAATTATTTAGTGATAGTCTCACTCAAAGTGAGGCTATCACTATCTCCAAAAGGTCCGCTGACAACTAAGCTACAGCGGTTGGCTCAGTCTTATTCAATAACCGTTTGATATTGGGAATGTGCTTAACAAGGATCAACGCAGTACAAATCAGCAGATAGTAAAAAAGCAATCCTACTTTATGAGAAATCAACTCAAAAACCAATAATGTCAAGGCCAATACAATTGATCCGATTGAAACAGTCTTGTACTTCCACTTGACCAAAAAATAGATCAATATCGAAATACCAACTGCGACAGGAGCAAGTAAAACTGAGGCTCCCAAAGTGGTATTTACCCCTTTTCCACCTTTCAATTTTAAAAAGACGGAGAAATCATGCCCGATAATGGTGGCAAGGGCAACAAGATAAATACAATAATCACCAAATGAGTATGTATCGTTGATAATCAGAAAATAAACCAATAAGACCGGAATTAGTCCTTTTGAGACATCACAAATTTGGGTAAGAATACCAAGTTTTTTACCTCCAATCCTTTCCACATTTGTTGATCCAATATTCCCGCTCCCCAACTCCAGGATGTTCTTTCCAAGGTATTTCCTTGTGAAAATATACCCGAACGGGATAGCACCCAGCAGATAGGCAAATAAGATCAGTGCTATGTCGGGAAACAGCTTCATTTGAGGCCTTTCAAAATACGGATGGCCTCTTCAATGTGCTTTTCGGCCTGGATCTGTGAATTGAACAGAAAGACGATCTTGCCTTCTTTGTTGACAACATAAGTAACACGTCCTGGAAGTAATCCGAGTAAGTTGGTGGGCACACCAAACAATTTTCGCACAACGTTCCCTTCGTCAGCCAAAAGGGTATAATTCAATCTGTATTTGGTAGCAAACTCCTGATGGCTTTTTACCGATTGTCCACTGATCCCGATCACCACAGCATTGGCATCCTTGAAAACATCAAACTGGTCGCGGAAAGAACAAGCCTCTTTCGTGCAGCCCGGACTGTCATCCTTGGGATAGAAGTAGATCACAAGATTATTTTTGCCCTTTACTGTATTGATATCGAAATCTTTACCGAACTGATCCTTTAAAGTGAATGAGGGAACAACGCTCCCAATGCCTATTTTGTCCATATTGTTTGTATTTGTTGTTTGTGAATAACTTTTGAAATTGAAGTAAAAAAAGAACAACAGGAAGTAAATGGCGAGATAAAACCTGTAAAATTTCCTGAATTTCCTGTAATTCTGGTTTCCAGGATAAATGTTCCCGAATAATCCTTTGAGTTCTTTCATAAAAACCGGTTTAATATTTATTGTCCAACTGTCTGTCTGATAAACCAATTTCCGGAACTTGCTCCGGTAAACTGTCAACGGCAATCCCCAGACAATGAAAAGGATCAGCCATATATTGTCAGTAATGATATCCATTATTTCTATTTCTATCTATTTCCATTATTTCTATCTATTTCCATTTATTCCCACCAATTTCATTTTTTCGGAACCCAAGGTAAAAATGAATTCGTTTTCCGGACATATTCAGCATATCCAGGCTTTTTGGTTTTTAATGTCTTTTCAAGCAAAGCAACACCTGAAACCTTGATAATCAGCAATGTCATAAAAACTGAACCAAGCGCAAACCAATAACTTCCGGCACTGATGCAAAATAACCCATAACCCCACCAAACTGCTGCATCGCCAAAATAGTTTGGATGTCGGGTTAACCGCCATAAACCAGTGTTCAGGACTTTTCCCTTATTGGCAGGATTGTTCTTGAATTTTGCCAATTGATAATCACCACCTGCTTCAAAAACAAAACCAATTGTCCAAATCACCAATGCAATATAGTCCAAAACTTTAAGGCTGTCTGTCGCCTGAAACCTGTTGACGCCCCATAATGTCGAGGAGATCAACCACATCAATATGCCCTGAAGCAAGAAAGTCTGAAAATAGCTGATCCACCAGTAATTCTTCCCATAGTTTTTTCGGAATTCACGGTAGCGGAAATCTTCGCCATTTCCTATATTTCGCCAGGCAAGGTACAACGAAAGCCTCAACCCCCAGATTGACAACAGGAACAACAACAAATACTGACGGAAACCAAATGTTTCAGTTGAATACAAATACCAGGCATCCACCATCACAAATCCCATTCCCCAAAAAAGGTCAACAATGCTGACATTCCTGAGTAAAACACTGAGGATCCAAAGAAATGTGACCACAGCTAAAATCAACAATAAACCTTTAAAATATAACTGACCCATTTAATAACGGTATTAAAAAAACATTAATATAAAAATTGCTCAACCTTTGTTCGTATTAAAATTTTAAAGGATTAAAAAGAAAAAACTACTCTAGCATTAGCGAAACAGCAATCGCCCCGACCCCGGCATTCATACCAATCACAGGAGAAATGTCAACGATCGAAACCGGTAGTTTACCGGTCAGTTTAAACATCTTTTCTGTATAGATATCTGCTCCAGCCGGGTTCTGTGCATGAAGAACGATGTAATCCCTGATCGGCTTGGTATTTCCAAGTATTTCAACATGTTTCATTACTTTATTGATATTGGAATCCTGACTATAAGTTTTTCCAATCAAAACTGATTTCCCATTTTTATCCATTGAAACGATTGGTCTTACACCCAATAAATTGGCGATAAACCCTTTTTGTCTTGAAACCCTACCCCCTTTGACCAGATACTTCAAAGTCTTCACCGTGACAAAAATATTTGAATTGACAATCCAGGTTTTAATGCCTTCCTCAATGGCCCCAACCGACCAACCCGCTTCGATAGCCTGGGCCGTCCGCAACACGATAAGCCCCAAAGCTCCCGACAGATTTTTCGAGTCGATTGTGATGACCGGTTTTTTGAATTCTTCACTGATTTTCTTTGCGGCCTTAACGCTGTTCTGAAAAGTCCCGCTGAACTGCCCCGACAAATGGAGGGAAATAACCGCATCATAATGGGATGCCAGGTGCGAATAGAGGTTCGTAAATGTCCGCTCGTTGATTTGGGAAGTTTTCGGAAAATCGGGACTCGTAGCTAGCAGACCATAAAACTGCTCAGGTTTGATTGTCACTTTATCAAGATAGTGGTTGTCGCCAAAATTAAGGTTGATCGGAACAACATTGATCTGGTAATTGTCTATCAGCTCCTGCGACAAGTCGCATGTCGAATCGGTAACAAGGGCAATATTCCATTTCTTCTTTGAGGCAGCTTCGTTCTGCCGAACCATATCATCGACTTTCTGGAAAGTAATGGTCCCATAATCTTTCAGCTCATTGAACAACTCGGCCAATTGATTGGTGTGGACATGGATACGGCAAAGGTTTTTTGATCCTGCGACCACTCCAGAATCGCCATATTTAAGCAGGATCGCTTTTAACTCATTTTTGTCGATTTTCACATTTTGAAGGATAGCCTCGGCGCAAAAACGGAAATTGATACCCGCCCCGGCATGGACCTCCGAATGGATCATCATAATCGCTTCGGTTGGTTGTACCGCAAATTTGCGGATGCTATGGCTCCTCACAAACTCAATGATCCCTTCAATAAAAAGGACAAACCCTTTCGCTCCGGCATCCACAAAGTTAAATTGCTTTAAAACAGCAAGTTTTGATTTTGTTTCTATCAACGATTTTTCGATGATCTCAAACGATTCGATCAAAACCCTCTTAAAATCGTGGATGATGCTTTTCCGGCTGAAGATATAATCCGACCAGTCCCTGATCACCGTAAGCATCGTCCCTTCCATGGGGTTTGCGACCGCCTCGTAAATATAGGGGATCGATTTTTTTATGCTGTCAGCAAATTCGGCCAAAGAAATCACACTTTTGTTGATGGTTTCCTGACTTATCCCATAAAGAAACTGGGCAAAAATGACCCCTGAATTTCCGCGGGCCCCCATTAAGGCAGCTTCGGCGATGTTGTTTACTGTTGTTTTATACGATTTATGTGGCTTGATATTGTCGATAACTGATCGGATTGTAGAGGCAAGGTTGGTGCCGGTATCTTTGTCGGCTACCGGAAAAACATTGATGCGGTTGATCTCCACCTGATTTTGCAGGATTTTTCTACCCCCTGCAAGAAATGCATAGTACAGAAACCGGCCATCAATTTCAAGTGTATGAGTCTCGTTCATCAATTGATCATTTGTTTTGAAGTTAATGTACTTTATAACGTTTAGATGACAGATTAGTTTAAAACAAAAATAATTGCATCCTTTTCTCAAATTTGATAGTTTACATCATTGAGGTCTAATAATAAAATCGTAAAACGAATTGTCAAAAAAGGCTCAGAATATATTTGAGCAAATTCGTCAAATTGACGATCAGGGAAACGAATATTGGGGGGCAAGGCAATTGGCCAAAGCATTGGATTATACTGATTTTAGGAACTTCCTTTCTGTTATTGGTAAAGCTAAAGAAGCATGTAAAAACAGTAACCATAAAGTCGAAAACCATCTCGTTGACTTCAACGAGATGGTATCGATCGGCTCCGGAGCACAACGCGAAATGGAAAGCGTAAAACTTTCACGTTATGCATGTTACCTTATAGTTCAGAATGCAGACCCATCAAAGGAGATTGTTGCAACTGGTCAAACTTATTTCGCCATCCAGACCCGGTTGCAGGAAATAAGCCAGATGGACGAATACAACAACCTGATCACGAATGAAACAATAATAAAAAACCGAAAATTAGCAGAATATGAAAAACAACCCGGTCTGTATCTTATTGATTTTCACTATAAGTACAATCACCCCCTTTAGGGTTGGGGTTTCTGGAGTAGGTAATTTGGTATCCCCTTCATCATTATACCATATCCTCCTTTAAAAAACCACCCAATTTTACCAACATTGCACCACAGCGTACGCCACTATGAAAACCACCGGTACCACATAAAACGGTAAAAGGGTTTTTGAGAACATAACATGTCAGACATTGTTTTTTTGAATGATAAAGTGCTCAAAATGACCTACTGGAAACTCGCGCGACATCGTATTCAGATCATACAAATATAGATTTGTTCGCCATCTGTTTTTGATGACCCATTTGTACATTTCCCGGTAAAGCTTTTCGGTACTTAGGAAAAATGCATCGAGGTACCAAAAGCACAAAACAGGAACCAGCAGTAAACCAATTAGTTGGACATTGCCGTCCAACAATTCATTGCGACTGAAAACCACGATTGCCGACAGGATGCCTATCAGCCATTTCTTTACCTCAAACGAATTGGAAGCCATGCGTTTGATAACGTCTTGAATCAGATCAAGTTCCTTGTGGATTTGATCTGTAGTAAGTGTTGTATTACACATTGTTTAAAAATTTACCTTCTATTATTTCTTTTGCAAATGATATTAAATATTGATCTCGCTTGTGCCCTTCCTCTGGAAGAGGATTGTCCCCTTTTCTGAAACAAGCAAAAGGTTCCAGATCTGAATTAAAAATGACCGGAGCAACCGGCAAACAAAATACAGATATTCCGCGTGTTTCATTTCTATGTTTAATGATCGGAAATTCATTGTTCCAGATATAGTCCTTGTTTGCCTTATATTGATATTTTTTGCTGACCAAAATGATATATCCCTGTGCATCATTAAACATATCAATGATTTGTGGATTGTAGGTACGTTTGCCGTCAACTATTTTTTTGTCATACAGAAATTGTATTTTCCCATCGTAAGGGGCCAAAGTCTCTTCAAGATCAAGAACCGCCTGCAAATCCTCAGAAGCATACGATATTACCAATCTTTTAGGATTAGGCTGCTCAACATTAGGTAAAATCGCTTTTAAATCTATTTTTTTATCCCCACCACGCTCCGAATCATTAACTCCATTATTTCCGTCACTGACTTGAAACTCAAAGTTAGCTCTATCGAATAAAGACTCTTTCCTCGAACTTCTGAGTTCCAACGATTTCAAATCCAATATTTTACCATCTTCTGTTTTCCAAATTCGTTTTTCCTTATTAAATTCACTGTCTTGGAATGTATTTATAATCAGCAACAAAAAATCATCAACGGCTGTGGATTCAATACCAACTTTGATCTTTGTACCATTATCGGCAACCTCCACCCTGAATTTACCTTTTTCTGTAATTACAAGGATCCCACTTTTCCATATATACTCCACTTTGGTCTTGTTGCCCAGGTCAACAATAAACTTTTGGATCCTGAAATAATCGAGATAATCGGGTTGATAGGTGAACATCTTCACATCCTGAGCGGTTTTCCACAAATCCTTTACGGCAGGTGTTTCGTTTTCGGGCAAAAATTCAGGAAAAATGTAGTAGCTTTCCTCCGTTTGTTTTGCATCCTTCTGATAAAGAGGAAAGCACAACCCACAACTTCGCATAAAATTCAGGAACAGCCACTTATGAGCCGTTTCGTATCCATCACCAAACGCTTTGAACAGGTATTTTAAGCGTACCCTCCCTTTAAAGTCGTTGCGGAGTTCGTCATAGAAAGTACTTTTTCTGTCGAGAGGTTTATAAATAGCTTCAAGTGCCCATCTTTGGTCGGCAATAATGGTGTCTTTTAAGAATTCCTTATTTTTATAGAGGATACCGGTGTGGTGCAGGAAGTCCAATAAAGCTGGTCTTGCAATATCCGTAACTTTAAAGTTCGCACAAATCTCGTTAAAGATGTCCAGGTTGATCAACCTTCTTCTGAACAACTCCTTCAATTCCAAATTGGACAGAAAATAGCTCTGTACATCGAGCCATGAAACAGGCATCAACATCCCGTAATGTAAAACATCCTCTCTTTTTTGGGCAAGTATTTTTCTCAGTTCAAGGATTCCTGTCCCTTGAGTTGCACTAACAGCATGAAAATCAATCTCATTTTTGTCTGTAATCGTTTTCAGGGTATTGTCCGAAATACTGTTCCCAAGATCAATTTTGTTCTTTACAACGATCCTTAAACTTTCGGGACTTTGCCTTTTGGACGAATCAATGTAATGCTGTAATGGTTGGTGCAATACCATTTCGTCAGGTTTTTCACGGTCTTTTACCCTAATTCGGTCTAAAGCCAATTGCTCCGACTCATCATCCGCAACAATCAAATGGATGGATTGGGATGCAATAAACAGTTGATGCGTACCATGATAAATTTCCTGTCCACCAAAATCCCACATGTTAAATTTAATATCCTCATTGTCAAGGCTATAATTTAGAGGTTCGATAACAATACCATGGGTTGAAGTAAATTTCTTTCTGCACACTCCATTTTTCAAAGCTTCAACAATCGAACTTTTACCTGCATTGCCATTTCCGATAATTTGGAGCTTGACTGTTTTATTGGGTTTAACCTTCTCTTTGTCTGCTGTTTCCTGCCACCAAATACGAAGATACTGTATACAATTTCCTCGATTAAAAATTGATTCAGGAACATCCCTAATTGGGTTTTCCCATATGGTTAATTCTTTTAGGTTTTTTAAACTACTAAAACAACCTATGTGTTTAATATTGTTATTATAAATAAATAAATAAATCGATTAACCGAGAAAGGGTACTGATGCTTTCGGCACCTTTATCACCTATGTCATTGTTACCAATACTTAAATAAGTTAACCCCGTAAGGTAACTTAGGCATGCTGCACCATTTTCGTGAATGTTGTTAGATTGGATATCTAAAACATTTAACTTGGAAAGTGTACTAATACTTTTGGCTCCTTTATCACCAATGGTATTATAACCCATACTTAAATAAGTTAACTGTGAGAGGGCACAGATGCTGTCGGCTCCTTTATAACCAATGTTGTTATTATTGATATCTAAAGTTCTTAACTGTGAAAGCGAACTAATGCTTTCGGCCCCTTTATCACCAATGTAATTACTACTGATATCCAAAGCAATTAACTTTGTAAGGATACTGAGGCTTTCGGCCCCTTTATCACCAATCTTGTTAAAACGAATATCTAAGGATATGATACAAATTAAACTTTACATTCTTGGTG
>CAIYPA010000289.1 GCA_903927965.1 uncultured Bacteroidia bacterium
CTCGGCCAAGTAAACGGATTTTTGTCCGCCTTGAGGTAACTCTCTAATTATTACACAATCTTTAATCATACTGCAAATTTAATATTAAGCGGCCAAAACCTTATAAAATTCGTCATTTATTTCTTCTGCCTGCACCCCTATAAGAGCCATATTTAACAAAATTTGAAGCAATAAATGGCAATTCAAGATGTTCTGACATGATTAGATTTTATTAGGTTCCAGTTTTTTTCTTTTTAGAAACATATCAATAACAGATGTGATAAGTTCTATCGAAATATCAGTTTTATTTTCAATTATCATTTGTCGGATAGATTCGGAAACAACCTGAGAAATATCGGCAGCTGACAATCCTGTACTCATTGCTGCAAGCCTTGTGTTATCTAATTTCCCTTTTTTAATAGGTTTAAAGTAAAACCGGAAAAGTTTTTCCCTTTCCTTTTCATCTGGCAATTCAAAATGGATGATGTCGTCAAACCTTCGCCAAAGTCCCGGATCCAATAATTGTTCATGATTGGTTGCTGCAATTATCAAACTTTCCCCATCGAAGTTGTCAAGCAATTGCATGAAATTATTGACCACTCTTTTTATCTCTCCATGTTCATATTGGTCATCCCTTTGTTTACCTACTACATCAAATTCATCCAAAAGTACTACCCATTGTCCTTTTTCTATAAACTCAAAAATTTTTTTCAAATTTGTAGCCGTTTCTCCCAAATACGAGGATACGATCGCGTCAAACCTTACATAGACCAATGGGAATCCAAGAACGTTGCTCAATATTTTAGCAGTAAGCGTTTTACCAGTTCCTGGAACTCCAAAAAAAAGAATCTTTTGTTTTGGCTTAATCCCATAGGTTTTTAATATTTCTTTGTTCCAGAATCCTTTTTCAATGCTGTGCAAATGATAACTAATATCTTCATTAACAATTAAATCATCCCAGTTTAACTCATATTCCTTTAACTCCAATAACGGAAATCCCTTTTCATTGTCCCTTGGGATAGGTATGTTTCTCTTATAATATTTGTTGTAATCTGGATCATGAACAACATTCACTTTATCTGTATTTTCAATAATGTCTTTTAATTCATTGGCAAAAAGTTGGTGATTCAGTTTTTTTTCATCCGAAATGATCGCATTAGCGTATTCAAGGAATTTTTGTTTATCCTCGTTAACAAATGACTTGAATATCTCTTTTATATATTGGCTTTTCATCTTTGTTTTTTTGCAAATTTACTAATTTTAGACAGCCAATGCTTCATTCAATTCGTCAATAATCTCATCAGTCTGTTCTCCAAACAATTGCCACATTTTACCCAATCCACCCTGTGCATTAAAGGGATTGTAATCAAAATCATCCTTCTCGATATGGAAACTATTGGTCACATAATCTTTGATCATCCTCAACCATTGCATCTGTTCTTCATTGAACTTGGTTGCACCGGCTTGTTTCTTAAAAACCCACTCCTGAAAGTTCTTATCGACTGTTTTGTCATAAGCTGTCAGAATGGTATCCAATCCACTCACTTTACGGATCAATGAAACAATGGCTGTCAACTCATTTCTTGGTGATCCGCTGCACTCTTCCAGGGCTTCGTAAGCCCGCCAAACATGCAAGGGCGCAAGTAAAGGTTTTTCACTTTGCAATTTCTCCAAAACTTCCTTGATCAAAGAATAGGTCAATTCACGCCTTCTGAAAGGTTGGTTGTAGAATATCTGCAATGCAATTAGCTCATCCTTATGTTGCTGCATCCATCCTGAAAACTCAACGACAAGTTCATTTGCCTTGTCCTTGTTGTCCTGATCCCAACCAATATGGACTACTTCATCAGGATTGGCCAAATCTATCCTTTGTTCATGTGCCTTACGGACATTTTCAATGTATTCGTTCAGCTCACCGGTAAAGACTTTGGCAGCTTCATTCTGCAACTTTTCAGTTTCAAACAGAATGGCTTTTTCTAGTTCATAAGGTGCAGCACCTCTGAATTGGTTCTTAACTTTTGTTTCTATTTCTTCCAGGACATCTGGATTGTAAGCATTCAACAACTCTTTCACCACTTGGGAGACACTTTTGCCATTGGCCATTTCGGAAAACTTTTTCTTCTCCTTGGGTGTAATTTGCTTGTCTAACCTCGTTAACCTGTTGGCCAATGAGGTAAACAATTCTTCAGCCCTGGCCCCAACGGCAATGGCCTGAAGCAAATCTTTTAAAGGGACTCCCGGCTTCTTCTCCAAAGGACGGCTGTCGGTCTTCAAGCTTCTTGTAACACCAATGGCATCAACGATTACAAAATGGTCTTTGGTGCTGTTGGCTGTTGGTGTCACTTTCCGCAAACTATCCAAATCTATGGTACGGGTTCCCCTGCCTTTCATCTGCTCAAAATAATTTTTGCTTTTCACATCCCTCATAAAAAGCAAACACTCCAAAGGTTTTACATCGGTACCTGTGGCGATCATATCAACTGTAACTGCAATCCGCGGATGATAATCGTTGCGGAATTGGGCCAATGTTGTTTTTGGGTCTTCTCCTTTTTCCAGCAATTTTTCATCTGAATCCAACCTGTCCTTATCGGAATTGTAGGTGATCTTTTTACAGAACCTGTTTTCTTCTGCAAATTCTTCCCTGACAATTTGAATAATGTCGTCCGCATGACTGTCAGTTTTTGCAAAGATCAGGGTTTTGGGGACTTCGAATTCATGGTGTGGAGACGTTTCATGAAACGTCTCTACATAACGATCTGGAAATAGGGTGGGCAAATGTTCCTTAAATGACCTGATAATTGTCCTGATCTGATTGGGATTGACAACATCCTTGTCCAACTGCTGTGAAGTATAATTTTCATCTTCATCCTGCAATTCCATCCTCTTTTTCCTGCTCAGCCTTTCCCTGTGTTCAATGTATTCACCCTGCCAAAGGGTTCCACCTTGCTGAGTTATTTTGGTGTCGATGATAAAAACATCATATCCTACATTCACCCCATCGGCAACAGCCATTTCATGGGAATACTCACTGACCAAATTTTGATTGAAATAACCAATGGTTCTTTTGTCGGGTGTGGCCGTTAAGCCAATTTCAAATGCGTCGTAGTATTCAAGCACCTGCTTCCATAAATTGTAAATGCTCCGATGACACTCATCAATGACAATGAAATCAAAAAATTCAATGGGCATTTTCCCATCATATTCAATTGGGGGTATTTCCTTTGGCTGAAATTTCCTTTCATTGGGATTTTCTTCTTCTGCCTTTTCTTCCAGCTCTGTACCTTTTAAGATAGAATACAATCGTTGGATGGTACTTATACAAACCTGACTATCAGTGGCGATATAGCTTGACTTTAATCGTTGAACATTGTACAATTCGGTGAATTTCCTGTTGTCATCATTGGGAACAAAGGACATGAATTCCTGTTCTGCCTGTTCTCCAAGGTTCCTGGTATCCACAAGAAATAAAACCCTTTTGGCTTTGGCAAATTTCAGCAAACGGTA
>CAIYPA010000290.1 GCA_903927965.1 uncultured Bacteroidia bacterium
AATCGCCACACAAAAAAAATGGTTATTGATGTCAAACAGAAAAGAAATGATAACCTTTGAGGTTCAAAGAATGACAACAGAGGCTTACCGAAACTTCAGCAAAAAAAACTAAAATAAACATAGGCAAAAAAATCGCTGAAAAGTCGGGACAAGTTGTGGAAGAAAGGGATCTTCTTTATATATCAGAATATTAACATGTTGAACTTTATAATTCAAAATTATGGCAATAAAAGTAGGTTGTTTTGCATTGATCAGTCCATTCAGTCCTCTTGAAAACCAATTGGACCTGATCAAAAATTGGGGCTTTAGTTGCGGCGATTTGACCGACAATTCAGATGGAGCTTGCCTTGGGGTCGAATATGGTTTTACCGCCCTGGCCAGTTTGGATGCCAATCCATTCGATATCAAGCGGATGTTCCAAGACCGTGGACTTGAACTTTCAAGCGTTTGTGCCCATGCCAATCTTCTCGATCCAACTGCTCCGGGACGTTATGGAACAGCCCAAATCATCAAAGCCGTAAGGCTGGCCGCTGCCATTGGGGTAAAACATGTGATCACTGCCGAAGGGGAACCCAGGACTCCATTTGGGAAAAACCTCACCGAATCAGAGGCCATTTTTTCGATTGCAGAAAAATTGTACGAACCGTTGAGGTTTGCCGAAGATTATGGCGTTAAAATCCTGATCGAGCCACATGGCCACATTACCGATTCGGTCAAACTGATGGGAGAAGTGCTTGACAGGTGCAATTCAAATGCTTTGGGCATAAATCTCGATACCGGAAATTTATGGTTGGGAGGCGGCGATTCATTGGAAATGATTGCTAAATTCGGGTCAAAAATTGAACATGTCCATTGGAAGGATCTTCCGGCAGAATTGATCGAAAAACGGGGGACACAATTTGGTTGCGGGATGTCGCTCACTGCCCTTGGAGATGGGGTAATCAATATTGAAGAAATTTTCCAGGCTTTGGTCAAAGCTGGTTTTGACGGTTATTCGACCCTCGAAATTGCCGGTGACGAGGCAGTCCTGAAAAGTTTCGAATTCCTGAAAAGGCTTGGTGCAATATAATCAATGTTTATAATTAACTAAATAACAAATAGATATGGAAAATTTAAATCAAAAGGGTCTTTCCCGTCGCGACTTTGTCAGGCGTTCGGTTTCGGGTGTTGCAGGAACTGTCCTATTGCCAACCATTCTTTCATCCTGTTCAAACTGGAAAGGTGCCAACGACCGTGTTGTTGTGGGTCATATTGGAGTTGGCTCCCGGGGAACTGATGAATTGATGTCGTATTTCCTCCCCTTGCGCGAGGCTTTGAACATTGCCGTATGCGATACCTTTAAACAAAGGCGCGATGATACTGCAACCAAGATCAACCAATTTTACAAGGAAAATAAATTCACGGCTGATGAATGTAAGGCCTATCTTGATATGGATGAGTTGCTTGCGCGTAAGGATATCGATGTAGTCCACATCACCACATGCGATCATTGGCATGTTCTGGCAGCCATCAAAGCGGCAAGGGCAGGAAAGCACATCATGCTGGCCAAACCACTTGGATTGAGTTATCCACAGGATATGATGCTGGCCAAAGAATTGAAAGCAAACAATGTGAAATTCCATTATGGGACGCAGCAACGCACCTGTGATCATATGAAACTGGCCTATGACCTGATCCACGATGGAGCAATAGGGGAAATAGGACGTGCGGATGTTTGGGCACCCGGCTTAAATAACGTCCCATCACCGGTTTGCAACGAAGTACCTGTTCCAGCAGATTTCGATTTTGACAGATGGACAGGTCCTGCCCCATTGCGCCCTTATTGCCCCGATCGTGTAACAAATAACAGTTCTTGGTTCAATTACGATTACAGCATCGGATTCCTGGGAGGTTGGGGAGCCCATCCGCTCGATATCCTTGTTTGGATTTTAAATGATAAAGTCAATGGGAATTACACCTGTGAAGGAACCGGACAGTATTGGGCGCCCGGTGGATTGTACAACAATATTTTATCATGGGACCTCAACTGCAAGTATGTTTCCGGACTGGAAGTCCATTTTGTCAGTGCCGATGTCGCTTCAAAAGAGATGCTGAACTATCGAGCTGTTAAGGAATCGAATGGAACAACATTCTATGGAACAAAGGGATATATTTCAGTCAGTCGTTCTTCAGCCCAATCCGATATTCCTGAGATCAACCAGAAATTGAACAATTTCCCGAAAAACAGCAATGGTGGCATTAAAAGCGAAAACAATACAATGGGAAGGCGTTTCCTATTGGTTGCACAGGGAAAAGAACCTGAATTGTGTCCGCTCGACGAGGCCATAATTTCAGATACCATTAGCCACATGGGCGATATCGCCATCCGGACTGGCCGTAAAGTGACCTGGGATCCCAAAGCCGGCGAGGTTGTTGGTGATCCTGAGGCTAACAAATTATATACAAGGGAGATGAGAACTCCTTATGTGATGTAATTTTCGTTACAAACGATAAACCATTAACCCCCTCGTTGCAAACGAGGGGGATCTGTTTTTATGAAATCGGAAGTCTTTTTACCGAATAAACTAAAACAAGGTTTGAAATTTGCTTGCTTGGAATCTTAAACATATTTTTGTGTTTCTCAAAAGAGCCAAATAGTACTGATATTCTTAAACGATTTAAAAATACCTTTTTATGGAAAACAAGGGGATTTCCCGCCGTGATTTCGTCAGGCGTTCAGCAACCGGAATTGTCGGGGCAGCCTTTCTGCCAACAATATTAACTACCTGTTCAAATACAAAAGGTGCAAACGAAAGGATCAACATTGGGCACATCGGCATTGGTGCGAGGGGGGGTACAGAACTGGTTTCCTATTTTATGCCGCTTACCCAGGCTATGAATATTGCTGTTTGCGATACTTATAAGGATCATCGTGAATATTATGAGGTTCAAATCAACAGGTATTACAGTAAAAAGGATAAACCTTCGGTGGAGTGCAAGTCTTACGTTGACATGGATGAACTGCTTCAGCGAAAGGACATTGATGCCGTCCACATTACTACACCCGACCATTGGCATGTTCTGGCGGCCATCAAGGCTGCGAGGGCAGGAAAACACATCATGCTGGCAAGGCCGCTCGGATTGAGCTATCCTCAGAATATGGTCCTAGCAAAAGCGTTGAAAGAGAACAATGTGAAATTCCATTATGGGACACAACAACGGACATTTGAACATATCCAATTGGGATATAAGCTGATAAAGGAAGGTTTGATCGGTGAAATAGAACATGTTGATGTTTGGGCTCCGGGTAAAAATGAATTGCCGTCCCCATTTTGCAAGGAAGTTCCGGTTCCTTCGGGTTTTGATTATGACCGTTGGGTAGGTCCCGCCCCCATGAGGCCTTATTGTCCTGAAAGGGTAGGTTATAAAAGTTCGTGGTACAATAACGATTTCAGCATTGGTTTCCTTGGTGGAGGTGGTGCGCCTCCACTGGATATTCTGGTCTGGGTTTTAAAGGATAAAGTAAGTGGGAAATACTCATGCGAAGGTACCGGAAAATATTGGCCAGCTGGTGAGAACAACAATATCCTTTCGTGGGATGTCAATTACAAATATGAAAATGGACTGCAAGTCCATTTTGTAAGCGATGATGTCGCCATAAAGGGGATGCTGGAGCATCGGATAAAAAATGAGAACAATGGGACAACCTTTTATGGCACAAAGGGTTGGATTTCTCTAAGCGGATCTTCAGTTCAATCTAATATCCCATTGATTAACAAGCAATTAAATAATTTCACAAAGAACGCCAGGGGATGGATCGATGGTGAAAAAAACGCAATGGGCGAACGGTTTTTATCGGTGATAAGGGGAGAGGAACCTGAACTTTGCCCGCTTGATGAAGCGATGATCTCCGATACGATCAGCCATATGGCCGATATTGCGATCCGGACGGAACGTAAAGTGACCTGGGATCCGATTGCTGGTGAAGTCGTGGGTGATCCGGATGCCAATAAATTGTATATTCGGGAGATGAGGGCACCGTATGTGATTTGAACGAACGGGTTGGGTGATTAATCGATCGGGTTGGGCGATTTCCAATCGCCCTTTGTTCTATTCCGCGATTAGAAATCGCAGGACCCAATCGTCAAGAACCATTTATTTCAACAAACCGATAACAGGACAGCATCTTATTGCAGAAAGAATA
>CAIYPA010000291.1 GCA_903927965.1 uncultured Bacteroidia bacterium
CCCTATTGGATAAAACACCTGTAAAAGAGCTATTTAGCAAAACAGATAACAACAATGTCAAAGAACCTATTTATAAACAACTGTCACTCAGCTTATTTTAAGTGGACACTAGTGAAAGAGAATATGAAACAGAAAAATAATTTAAAATCTCTCGACCAGTTTGTTGACGAACAATACGGAAAGAAAGGAACTATTGAACGAGACAAGTTAGATAAAGGCTATGAAGCTTTCAAATCAATTACAATTCAAGGAGTAAAACCAACCTTAAAGGAAAACTATACTGACTGAAAAAATGAAGGAAACTCATTATAAGATCCTGTTTTCACAATTTTATTGCGCAATAAATATTTTTTGAATATAAATTCATATTTATTGTTATTCAATAAATATTTGTTATTTTTGTGGCGTAATTTTAAATTTTAACAATTATGTCAGAAAGAAACAACTTCGTATTTAAAGGCCTACATGTAGTTGCATGGGTCATTTTTGTAGGCTTGTCCATTGAGGCTGGAGCTTTGATCGTCAATTTTATTATCAGTCTCTTCAAACCTGAGATTGTCCAGAACCTATATCAAAAGTTGGACTTAAGTCAAATGTATCATCTTAATAAATGGGTGTTTTTCGGTGTGTATGGTTTTATCCTGGTTATCGCGATTTTGAAGGCATCCCTATTCTATGTTGTCATCAAGCTTTTAACCAAGCTCGATTTGTTGAAACCGTTTAGCACCTATGTTGCCGAAAAGATAACAAAAATCAGTTACTACACGCTTTCCATAGGACTCATCAGTTACATGGCCCAACAAACTACCAAAAATTTACAGCATTATGGATTTGAAATAGACACCCTGAACCAGTTTTGGGCTGACAGTCAGGCATGGATTTTAATGGCGGCTGTAATCTATGTCATTGCGACGATTTTTTCAAGAGGAGTCGAAATCCAAAACGAAAACGATTTAACAGTTTAAGCCATGCCAATCATTGTAAATTTAGATGTAATGATGGCAAGGCGTAAGATGTCATTGAATGAGCTATCAGAAAAAGTTGATTTGACTTTGTCGAATCTTTCTATTTTAAAAACCGGAAAAGCAAAAGCGATCAGATTTACCACGCTGGAATCGATTTGTAATGCATTGGACTGTCAACCGGGTGACATACTGGAATACAGGGAAAATGAGAAAAAAACAACGAACAGCTAAAAGCAGTTTGGGCTTGCAGCTTCCCAACAAGTTATAGATTTTAGCCGTCTGTTCCTCTGCCGCATTATTGCCACAAAACTTGTACGCATTGAGGCAGACAAAAAGCCTTTTGCTAATTTGGATATTTTATGAATAGTTTACCTTTATGATTATGTTTCAGTATTGATGGATAATTACTAAGATGGGAACAGACTGCAAAAATGAAGGAAATATGTCTGTTGGTTGCAATATTGATAATATCACCGCTTATGAAAACAATTGAAATACTCGATGAAGAAGAAATTATCTTGGGAATGGAGGAGGGGGAAAAAATCCATTATGTTTTTTTGGATAAAGTTTATTCAAAACTTGAATCTTTATTGATAATATCGAATCTTAACGACTTTTCATTGCATTTTGAAGGTGCAAAATTTGATGTTCCAAATTTAAAAGAATTTTCCATAATGGGTAAATTTGCTTTAAATATTTTCCAAAATTTGAGTGAAGATATTCTTTGTGCACCTCTTCTGGAAATAATGAATTTTTGGGATACTGAGATTGAATTTTTGCCTGGATTTCTTAAAAAGTGTAAATCATTAAAATCCCTAACTTTTCGTCATGGTGAACTTTTAGAAATACCGGGTGAAATATTTGAAATGGAAAATCTTCAAACATTAAGATTCCACAATTTAAAAAAAATCAGAATTGTTCCGGATGAAATAAAGAAGCTTACCAACCTTGTTCGTTTTGATTTATGGGAAGCATCAATAGAATATCTTTCACCAGAACTATTTCTTTTGCCTAAAATTGAAGTAATTGATCTTCACTTTTCTCGCTATTCTCCAACATCTGAGGTAATCAAGGCTTGTAACAAATTTAAAGAAAAAAATAACTGGGATTCTAATCCGTGGGATTGGTACAAATTTACATAGAAAATTTATCTATGACTGAAAACATACAAAAAATACTGCGACTAATAAATAGGACTTCATTTGGTCTGCAAGACCCAACTTGAAGTCCAGGTTGAACTGTTTATCCCGTTTTCGGGAACATCCCGGCTGGTATCGCACTTTGCACTTAACGAAGGTTTTTGCTTTGGCGGATTAAAACAAAACAGATATAATTTTTAAAAAAATGTTGTAAATTTGATGGGATATAAATTTGCAACCATGGAAACTGAAATGAACAATATATTGGTGAGGCCTCAAACAACATACATAAATCCTTATACCGATTTTGGGTTTAAAAAGTTGTTCGGCGAAGAGGGCAGCAAAGATTTGTTAATTGATTTTTTAAACCAGTTATTGCCACCGGAATACAATATTGTTGGTTTGGAATTCCGTGATAAAGAAATGTCGTCGGAAATACCTGAATTTAGAAAAGCCATCTTTGATTTATATTGCGAAAACGAGCGGAAGGACAAATTCGTAATAGAAATGCAAAAGACGAGATTGGAATTTTTTAAGGATAGGGTAATTCTTTACATGACTTTTCCGATCCGCAATCAAGCGCCAAAAGGCGGTGTATTAACGGTAGTAAAAGGCGACGAGAAAAAAGTGGATTGGAATTTTAAGTTAAAACCGGTATATTTTATTGGGATATTGGATTTTGAATTTGACGATAACGATAAAGATGGTGAATATGTATTAGAAGTTGAATACAAAGACCAAAACAACAAAGTTTTTTACGATAAATTGAAGTACTTTTTTGTAGTCATGCCGCGTTTCAACAAAGCAGAAAAGGATCTGAAAACGCACAAAGACAAATGGATATACTTTTTAAAAAATTTATCTTCGTTTGAAGATATACCGGCAATATTGAACGAACCAATATTTCAAAAAGGATTTGAATTGGCCAAAATCGCCAATTACGATGCTAAACAACTATTTGAATACGAACAAAGCTATAATGATTATTTAGGTTTTAAAGCCTCGATGGATTTTCAGTTTGATCAAGGGATGGAAAAGGGAATATTTGAAACAGCAAAAAATGCCATTATCGAAGGTTTGCCAAACGGGATTATAAAAAAAATTACCAAATTATCAGAAGATCAAATTGATAAAATACGCAAAGATCTGAAAAACAATGAAATATAAGTGATTAATCGAAATGCATACTTGATGAAAAGTTTATTTGCCAATGACTAAGTTAAAAGTAGTACCACCCCCGTTTTTTCGTCCTTTTCCATAATGCGAGCGAGTGTGACCCTTATACAATGCCAGTTGGCCACCGAAAAGGAGCAAAACTGACTTTTTCAAGTTGTCGATTTTTATTTGCCTCTCAAAGTTGAAGGATTTCCCGATTATTGATTAGTTTTGTCGCAGAAAAATTAAGGGGTGCCTGAAAATCACGGGCTGAGATCAAACCCATCGAACCTGTCCGGGTAATGCCGGAAAGGGAACATGAAAAATCATTTTTGTTTCAGAATATTCCCTCTTGAAATTTCTTAATATTAACTATTTAGAAATGAGACAAATATTATTATTTATTGTCTTACAGTTGCTTGCTGTAACGACTTATGCGCAATTTTCGTTATCGGGAATTATAAAGGATGAGAAAGGTGAAGTGTTAATCGGTGCCAACGTGTCGCTCGGAAATACTTACCGTGGAACAACTGCCGGGGCAAACGGCGACTTTAAATTTTCAAACCTGAAAAAAGGGAAATACAACCTCCTTATCACTTTTATTGGCTACCACAATTATACAAAAGAAGTACAACTGGAACAAACAGTAAATCTGAACATTGCATTGGAACCTGTGAATATTTTGACAGAAGAAGTGTTGGTTTCTGCTTCACGTGCAGGGCAAAAATCACCGGTTGCCTATACAACGCTTGGCAAGGAAACAATTCAAAAATCGAACCTTGGGCAGGATATCCCTTATCTGTTGAGTTACACTCCGTCCTTTGTGGCCACTTCGGATGCCGGCAATGGGATAGGTTATACCAATTTCAGGATCCGCGGGACCGACCTGAACAGGATCAACGTTACAGTTAATGGGATACCCATGTCCGATTCCGAATCGCACAGTACCTATTTTGTCGATATTCCCGATCTGGCCACCTCGACCGAGAATATCCAGGTACAGCGTGGTGTCGGCAACTCAACAAATGGTGCTGCCGCATTTGGGGCTACGATCGATTTGCAAACCAGTAAGTTAAAGCCACAATCTAACATAAGTTATAGCTCATCCGCAGGTTCTTTCAGTACTTTCAGAAATAACCTCTCGGTGGGAACAGGATTGATTGGTGGGAAATTTGCCGTTGACGCTTCCCTCTCAAAGGTGACTTCCGCCGGATTTGTTGACCGTGGCGCTTCCGACTTAAAATCCTATTTTATCTCAGCCGGATATTTTACGGCCAATACGATTTTGAAGGCAACCCTTTTCTCCGGATTTGAGGAGACCTATCAGGCATGGAACGGTGTCCCATCCGTAAGGCTCAACAACGACCTTGCTGGGATGCAGAAGTATGAAGACGATTACCTTTATACCCATGAACAGACGCAGAACATGATCAATTCCAACAGCCGCACCTATAATTTATATACCTATGAAAATCAGGTGGACCATTATCAGCAGGATCACTACCAACTCCATTTTTCCCACAAGTTCAATTCGTCCTTTAACCTGAAAGCTGCTGCTTTTTATACCTATGGCAGAGGTTATTATGAGCAATATGAAACAGGTCAGAAGTTTGCCGACTACCAATTGCCAAATCCGGTGATCAATGGGTTGACGATCACAAAGACGGACCTGATCCGCCGGAAATGGCTCGACAACGATTTCTATGGAACAACATTCTCTCTGAATTACCATAAAGGGAGCAATACCTTAAATGTAGGAGGTGGTGCCAACGTTTATGACGGGCGCCATTTTGGAAAAGTGATCTGGGCAAAAGTTTCTGGCGATGCCAAATATGACCATGAATGGTACCGAGGTACCGGATTGAAAAAGGATGACAATCTCTATGCAAGGTACAGTTACCAATTCACGGATAAGCTCACTGCGACAGCCGACCTTCAATACCGTTACATTGATTATCAAATTGATGGCCTGGATGACGATCTTCGGAACCTGAAACAGGAGCACAAATACAATTTCTTTAATCCAAAGGTCGGGATTTTTTATCTTCCGGGTGTCAACCAGGAGGCTTACCTGAGTTTTAGCAAAGCAAACCGTGAGCCAAACCGTGACAATTTTGTCGATGCCGACCCTTCTGGGAAACAGCCAACCTACGAATCGCTAAATGATTATGAATTGGGCTATTTGTATAAATCATCCAATTTGATGGTTGGTGCCAACCTTTATTATATGGATTACAAAAACCAGTTGATCCTAACTGGTCAGATCAACGACGTGGGTTCTGCAATAATGACCAATGTCGATAAGAGTTTTAGGGCAGGGATTGAATTGATGGCAGGGATTAAATTTCTTAAAGTCTTTGACTGGAACGTGAATCTGACACTGAGCAGGAACAGGATCAACGGTTTCACAGATTATGTCGAAGACTGGGACAATGGTGGGATGATCGAAACCCCGCTAGGGAAAACCGACATCGCCTTTTCACCATCGGTTACCGGTAATAGCGTTCTTTCGTTTAAACCCGGGAAGAAATTGGAGATCAGCTTTTTATCCAATTATGTTGGCAAGCAGTACATCGACAATACCACAAGCGAAAACCGGAAATTGGATGCCTATTTTGTGAGCAACCTGAAATTCGATTATCTGTTGAAGCAGAAGCTGTTTAAATCGGTAAAGCTTAACCTATTGATCAACAACATCTTCAACAGGATGTACGAAAGCAATGCCTGGGTCTATTCCTATTTTTATGAAGGGAAACGGAACAAGATGGATGGTTATTTCCCGCAGGCAGGAACGAATTTTCTGGTTAGCGTGAATGTGGATTTCTAGGCTGGCTGCTGGTGACTGGCGGCTGGCGGTTCGAGGTAGGAAGTTGTAAGTGGTTCCAATAGTGAAACTTATCTTTCTGCGGTATTCAGCATGATCTGCTGGAGATATTTTCTGATGTCCCAAATCTGAAATTGATCTTTCTGCGATTTTCAGCGTGATCTGCGGGAAATTTTTTGTTCATTTTCCCGCAGATCGCGCTGATTTTCTCAGAGTTTTTTATTTTTCGTATAATTCAGGAAAAGTTTAGCTTTGTAAAAAAAACGAATTATGGGAGATTTATTTCAGCAGGTCCTTACATGGTACATGGAACACATTACCTATTGGAGTGTCTTTTTATTGATGGCTATCGAAAGTACAATTATTCCATTTCCTTCAGAATTGGTCATTCCACCGGCTGCATTTAAAGCTGCAAACGGCGATCTTAATATTTTCCTTGTGATTTTTTCAGGATCGATGGGGGCTGTCGGAGGTTCAATGATCAACTACTACCTGGCAAAATGGCTCGGCAATGCATTGCTGATCAAATTTGTAAATACTCGTTTTGCACATATGTTGATGATCGATCAGGCGGCACTTGATAAAACGGAGAAGTACTTTTTAAAGCATGGCAAGACTTCAACTTTGATTGGCCGGTTGGTTCCGGGAGTTCGGCATTTGATTTCTTTGCCTGCCGGGATTGCCGGAATGAAAATCAAGGATTTTTTGCTTTTCACGGCAATCGGCGCAACGGCTTGGAACATCATCCTTGCAATGCTGGGTTATTTTTTCTATACCCAGAAGGAACTCCTGGATAAATATTACAAGGAGATGATTTATATTGTATTGTCCCTCGGTGCCATGTATGTTATTTATCTGATTTATAATTCGTTTAAAAAGGATAAGAAAAAACAGGAATCTTCGTTATAAATCACTCCACGGGAATTAGTGATATAATAAAAAAAGTGCAACGTTTTTAACCGTTGCACTTTTTTTATTATATTGTATATCAATACGTTGTTTATGGAAGCAACTGTGCCAGTTTTTTAGCAAGGTCTTCGCCGCGCAGGTTCTTTGCAATAATCTTACCCTCTTTGTCTAGTAAAAGTGTAAATGGGATTGCCTGAACGCCATATTTTACCGCCACCTCATTTTGCCAGTATTTCAAGTCCGAAACTTGGTTCCAGGTCAGTTGGTCGTCAGCAATCGCTTTAATCCAGGCTGCCTTGTCGCGGTCGAGCGATACCCCAAGAATATCAAATCCCTTGGTCTTGTACTGATTATAAAGAGCCACTACGTTGGGATTTTCTTTTCGGCAAGGACCGCACCATGAAGCCCAGAAGTCAACCATCACAATTTTTCCACGCAACGACGAAAGTGTGAAAGGTTTCCCATCCGGTGTATTTTGTGTAAAATCGGGTGCAACTCCTCCACTTTCGGTAAGCCTCATCTTATCGGCCATCTTCTTAAGTTCCGACACATAAACCGATGCATGGATAGAAGGGTCAAGAAATGCAACAAGCGTATCAATTTCGTGGGCATTGATCTCATTGGCAAACTGCATCAATACGATCAAAGGGGAAACCGGGGATTTTGGATGCTCGCGGATGAAATTCTTGGAGTAAACCTTCTGGTTGTCCATCATTGCTTCGTAATCGATCTTGGCTTTTTTCATCCCGTCCTCATTGCCCGACTGCATGGCTTCGGTATATTTTTGCTGTAAACCCTGAATTTCCCTGTTGATGTTTTTCAATTCCTTGTTCAGGACCGAAAACTCGTCATTGGATTTTGACCCTTTTACAACGGTTTTATCGAGACTGTCGCCAAAAGCTTCGACAGTGAGGCTACCATTTTCGGCAAAAAACTGTGCAAGCATTTGCTGTGGCCCCATCGTGATCAAACGTAATTCGGGAATTTGGGTCTTTCCTTTCAAAACGAATTTCTGCTTGTCAATTTTAGCAGAGTCTTCTGTAACCCACTTTCCATCAACAAATTTCAATAACCTGACTTCGCCGGTCTCCTTGCCCTTGATCGTTCCATTGATCACAAATCCTTCAGGTTTGGCACAGGAGAAAAGCACTGAAAATGCAAATAAAATAAATAGTAAATTTCTCATTGAATAATAATTTCGGTATTGTATGAATTCTCGTTTAAATATTATGGTTGCAAAAGTATTAAAACAAATCAAATAAGGAATTGTTTGATCCATCAAGGACTTTATCCTGGAAGGGGTAAAGTGTATTTTGATAATAATCGTCTCGCATTGAAATAATAATTGCGTCTTTGAATAGGGAAAAGCTTTTGAATAGTTGTATCTGTCAATAAATTGACCAAATTTTGTTTGCCAACAAGCCTGATCAACTCATACCATCCCAGACTATTTAGTGCTTTGATGAAAACCTGGTCATCGTTCTTAAAATAATCAACCGGATCGGAAAGTATTTTTCCGACGATTTCAGCTCTTTGATTCTCGGGAACATCCCAAAGCATTGCTTTCAATTTGACTTCCAATCCAATAGCCATCGTTTTTTACAAATATATTTCTACTTATTTCTATCTGTTTCTATTTATTTCCACCTATTTCCAATTGTATCAAAAACTCCCATTTCCCTTCCCTACCAACTTAAAGTACTGGTTGAGCAATTCGTGTGCTGCCATAAAAGAACTCATCCCATCGGTAAGCACAAGCTGTTCGTAGTGTGGAAGTTTGTGGCGGATTGCCGGATTGTAATAAAAATTGTGCCTCAACGATTCGTTGATCGTTTCGTACATCCAATAGCGTGCCTGATCGTGGCGCCGGTTTTTAAAATAGCCATTCTCCTTTGCCATAGAGACATACGCACCCACTGTTTCCCAGACTTGCGGTACACCTGTGTTATCGATTGACGAGCAGGTCAAAACCGGGGGAATCCAACCCGATCCTGTTGGCGGAAAGAGGTGAAGGGCATTCCTGAACTGCGCCGCTGCAAGTTGTGCCCTTTCATAATTGTCGCCATCGGCTTTGTTGATCACTATGGCATCTGCCATTTCCATGATTCCGCGCTTGATTCCCTGAAGTTCATCGCCCGCCCCGGCAATCTGGATCAACAGGAAGAAATCGACCATTGAATGGACTACCGTTTCCGACTGTCCAACACCGACTGTTTCGATAAAAACTGTATTAAATCCCGCTGCCTCACATAAGATGATGATTTCGCGTGTTTTGCGTGCAACACCTCCCAACGAGCCTGCCGATGGGCTGGGCCGGATGTAGGCGTTCGGGTCGGAAGAGAGTTCCTCCATCCGGGTCTTGTCGCCAAGTATTGAACCCTTCGATCGTTCCGAACTTGGGTCAATCGCAAGGACTGCCAGTTTGCCGCCACTTCGTGTGATGTGTTTGCCAAGCGATTCGATAAATGTGCTTTTGCCAGCTCCGGGTACACCGGTAATCCCGATCCTGATCGATTGACCGGCATGGGGAAGGCATTTGATGATGATTTCCTGTGCAACCTTCTGATGGTCAGGATTATTGCTTTCAACAAGCGTAACTGCCTGACTAAGAATGGTTATGTTCCCTTCAAGTATCCCTTTTAAGTAATCGTCGGATGACAGCATTTTCCGCTTCCCCTTTTTGAGAAACCGCTGTACGGATTCAACATTCACCGAATCCGGCTTTTCAATTCCTGCGTTTACGTTTAACCCAATGTATTGAGGGTCGTTTTCGGGATGGTGATGGCTCATGATCTTCAATTTTCTGATTACTTCAACCACGTTACCTTTTAACGGTTCCGGCAACCCTTAAAACAGTGGTCGAATGGCCAGGGTCGTTGGATATTAGGGTGATCATTTTATTTTGCATCCCCACTTTGCCACTTGAATCAAACGTAACCTTCATCTCGGTATTTCCACCCGGAGGAATTGTAGTCGCTGCTGGTTTTGCAGTCGTACATTCGCATGATACAGACACACTTCTGATAATCAGATCCTTTTTCCCTTTATTGGTTATCCTGAAAAGATAATCGACTTTTTTGCCTTCCTGGATAACCCCAAAATCGAAGGTGCGGCTACTGAAATCAATAATCGGAGCTTTGGCCAGTTCTGATTCGCTGAGTTTTGAAAAATCCTCCTCGACAGTGGCACCTACCTTTATGGAATTGTCGAAATTCTTTTCTCCGTTGAAAGAGATGGGAATGGTGGTTGAAAGGTAGCCATAGGAAGGTTTCTTCAAGCCATTGAATGAGATAACTATTGAGCCTTTCGTTTTTGCGGGAACAACAACCGGGAATGTAACGATGGAAATATGAGTAGGAATATCCTTAAAACCAACTGAGACAGGTGCTGTTCCTGGATTATAAAAGGAGAGCGTATCCGTTTTTACCTCATTGTCCTTCACCTTTAAAAAGGAGAGTTCCCTCGATTTCAACCTGATTTTTCCAAAATCGACTGAATAAATTTCTTCAATTTTCAAATCGCGTGGAATCACCTCACCAGTGATGGTCAGTACAACTACCGACTTTGGGATATTGGCCATGACCGAAATGCTTTTTGTGAAAATCCCCGGACGGAATTCAGGGTTGTAGGATACTTTGATGAACCCTGTTTTCCCCGGAAGAACCGGTTCACGGCTCCATTCCGGTGTTGTACAGCCACACGAAGCTTCCACTCCCTGGATAATCAGCGGTATTTTTCCGGTATTCACAAATCTGAAATCATAAATGGCAGGGCCATCAGCCTCCTTGATCTTACCAAAATTATAATCCATCTTTTCAAATTTGACATCTGCAACGGATTGACCATTAGAGAACTGTACTCCGATAATCATCAGAAGCAGACCTATTGTACCAAAAATCCGGATTATCCTCAATGTGTATTTTGAATCTTTAATCTGACTCATTTTATCAATTCTTTTTTCTATTTCATTACTCGTCCCCAAACAACACCCCCATATTGCGGGCTTTTTTGATCAATGGATGGTTGGGATCGACCAAACTAAGTTTTCCACCAACTTCCTCAAGGGCAATTTTACCAAGCACATCCCCATGAATGCATACCATATTACCGAAATCGCCCGCCGCTATAAGTTCTGCAGCATATGCGCCATAACGGGTTGCAAGGATCCGGTCCATCGCGGAAGGACTTCCACCACGTTGCACATATCCCAATCTTGTCTCGCGGGCTTCGATGTTGGTGGTTTGCTGGATCCGTTCTGCTATGTAAGAGGCTGCCGAAATATTAATTGGCTTTTGGATCCCTTCCGCCACAACAACAATTGCGGAAGTTTTCCCTTTTGAAAAACGGTCTTCGATTTCGCGGCACACCTTGTTGATGTCATAGGCGATCTCGGGAATTAAAATAACGTCACCCCCACCTGCTATACCGGCGTACAAGGCAATCCATCCGGCATTGTGACCCATCAATTCGATGACCATTGCCCGTTGATGGGAGTTGGCTGTCGAGTGCAATCGGTCGATGGCATCTGTTGCGATACTTACAGCCGAGTCAAACCCGAAAGTTAAATCCGTACCGAAAACATCGTTATCAATGGTCTTGGGAATCCCAATTACATTAAGACCCTCAAGGGATAGCAGATGAGCAGTTTTCATGGTACCATTGCCACCAATGCAAACCACGCAGTCGAGACCAAGCTCTTCATAATTCTTTTTAATCAGTCCTGGCTTGTAATTAAAAACCTCACCCTTTTCCATTTTAAATGGCTTATCACGCGAAGTTCCCAGAATAGTACCACCAAGCGTGAGGATGCCCGACAATTTATTCGCTTCGAGTACAACATATTCTTTTCGTATCAAACCACCAAAACCGGCAGTAAATCCAATTACTTCCATTCCATGGTTGATGATTGCTGTTTTTCCGACACCCCTGATCGCGGCATTAAGCCCCGGACAATCTCCTCCGGCAGTTAGAATTGCAATTTTCTTACCCATACAACTGATTTTTGGTATAATTTTAACAATCGAATTTTATTACCTGCAAATCTAATACATATTTGCAGACCTATTTTTTCAAAAGCAAAACATTTTATCGTAAATTTGGAACATGTTTCAGGTTTCATATGACAATTTGTTCAATGACAGCGAATTGCCTGAAAAACAATTGTAAACGTAACTCATTTATTATGAAGGGTTTATTGTTTGGCTTTGTACTAATACTATTTTTGACTTCAAGTTGCAGACAGGGAACTAAAAAGGTAACCGTTGATACATCTGCTGCAAAAGAATTGCTGGATAATGCTGCCTGCTGTGATAAAGGTCCTGTAAACCAATTGACCGATGCTGAAAAAGCCCAGGGATGGGAGCTGATGTTCAATGGATCCGATAGTGCCGGTTGGCGGGGATACAACAAGGATCATTTCCCTGCAGCCTGGACAGTTGAAAATGGATCCCTTCGATGCAAAAGTCAGGAAGGCAGGGGAGAAGCAGGTAAATCAGATGGTGGGGATATTATTTATTCAAAGAAGGTATATTCAAATTTTGATATCCGTCTGGAATGGAAAATTTCCGTAGGCGGAAATTCAGGAATTTTCTATTTGGGAAGGGAAGTGCCCGATTGGCCAATCTATAAGAGCGCATTGGAGATGGCGATCCTTGACAATGAAAAAAATGACGATGCTTCACGCGGAAAGGATGGCAACCGCAAGGCTGGGTCTCTTTACGACCTGATTCCAGCCAACCCACAGAATGCGAGGCCGGTTGGTGAATGGAACTCTGTGGAGATCATTGTATTGCAAGGCAAGGTTGTCCACAGGCAAAATGGGAAAACGATTCTTGAATATGAACTATGGACTCCGGCATGGAAGGAACTTGTGAAAAACTCCAAATTCCCAGGAATGAATCCTGATTGGGACAATATAGCCAAAGAGGGGCTGATTGGTCTGCAGGACCATGGTTGCGATGTATGGTTCAGGAATATAAAAATCAGGGCATTGTAAACACCCCATTCAAAATATTAATATCATTTGTGATTTTCGAATATAGATGAATTGAATATTTTTATTCCAGCAGGATCGTAAATCCAAAAGAAATTTGAAAATTTGCAATCGAAATAACACATTTGGATTTTGTTATGGTCAACACCTATCGTTTTAATATTAATCGTTTGAAAATTAAATGTTTAAATCTATGAAAAGTAAAGTTTTGATTTTGTTGGTCAGCGTATTGTTTGTTGCTGGCTGCGGTAATGGCAATAAAGACAAAGTAGCGTTGAATTCGCTTACTGCGGAAGAAAAAGCACAGGGCTGGATCCTGATGTTTGATGGTAAAACCAGCGATGGATGGCGCGGGTATAACAAGGAGACTTTCCCGGTTGATTGGACTATTGAAGATGGAGCCCTGAAATTAAAAGGATCTGGTAACGGTGAAGCTGGTGCTTTGAC
>CAIYPA010000292.1 GCA_903927965.1 uncultured Bacteroidia bacterium
ACTAATTATCAATTATACAATATGTTGATGAAGCTAAAACAATATCTGAAACCAAAACACGCCAGCCGCCAGTAGCAGGTTGACAGCCGCTTTTATCAAACTTCATTTTATCAAACGAATTAATACAAAATCCAATGAAAAGATTATCATTAACCGCCTGTCTGTTGGTCGTAGCAATGATCGTTGCCGCACAGACAGGAAAAGTATCCGACAACTTGTCGATGACAAGCAAAATCCTCAAAATGGAGAGGAAATATGCCATTTACCTTCCCCCTGATTATGAGACCTCGCAACGTAGCTATCCAGTTCTTTATCTGCTACATGGCAGTGGTGATGACCAGACAGGCTGGGTACAGTTTGGTGAAGTTTTGCGGATTGCCGATAAATCGGTTTTTGATGGGACGGCAACCCCTATGATCATTGTGATGCCCGATGGCAATACCGGAAGGCGCGGCTATTTCAATGATGTAAAAGGAGATTGGAATTACGAAGATTTTTTCTTTCAAGAGCTGATCCCATTCATTGAGAAAACCTATCGGGCAAAGATCGATAAAAAGTATCGCGCCATTTCGGGTTTGTCGATGGGAGGCGGTGGAACATTTATGTATGCCCTGCACCATCCCGAACTTTTCTCGGCAGCTTGTCCGCTTAGTGCATCTGTAGGACCGCTTAATTTAGAGGAGGCTTCCACCCGCCTGAAGAGGCAAAATCCCGATGTTACAGAGGCACAGGTTTCAAAATATTTCAGTACCTTGAGTGCGCTTGAACTCGTAAATAATATGCCTGAAGATCAGAAGAAAGCTGTCAGATGGTATATCGATTGTGGTGACGATGATATGCTGTCAATTGGCAATTGCCTGGTTCACAATGCAATGCTTAAAAACCAGATCCCTCATGAATTTCGTGTCCGCGATGGTGCCCATACATGGACCTATTGGCGTGATGCACTACCCAAAGTTCTTGAGTTTGTTTCGATGAGTTTCCACCAATATTAAAAGTAAGATTTCGCGCAAAGTCCGCTAAGACCGCAAAGGATTTAAGGAAAAAGACTTTGCGTAACTTTGCGTGCTTTGCGAGACACAAATAAATGCAGAATTTCAATTACTGGACCAATGTAAACCTGAAACTCACCCCAAAATTGGAATTGGTTGTCCTGTAAGAGTTGGATATAAATGGGCTGTTCAGGATCCTGTCGTAGAATAACCTTACGATAAATACTTCGCTGAGGTTATAATCGGCTGAGAATTTAATTGAAAACGATTCCTGCCCTGCGGTAGTCTGATTGTTGTCCTCTATAAGTTTCCTGATCAGTGTTTTATTTTTCCCATAAGTAAGATCTGCCCTGACATTGATATCGTTGTTCAGGGTCTTTTGGGCAGTCTTTGTCTTGATAAACATTTTCAGGTTTTCGATCCGATAACCCAAACCCAGGCTTGCCTCATTGTTAAACTGTTCCATAGCCTGGTTATTTGTAAGGCTCAGCATGATGTTCCTCGATTTGCGGTACTCGAACCGTGTGGTAAGATTGTTCAACCACGTAATGTCCACATCAAAAAGAGGATTGAACGTTTCGTTGATCGTTATCGTGGCAATATCGTACTTGGGAAGAAAATTCTGATTGGCATCATAAATATAACTAAAGCCGTCGTTTTGAGTCTTATAATTAAGATTAGATATATAAGAACCTACGTTATAAGTAGAGCGGTAATCGTGAGAGATGCTCATCGACTTCATAATGTCCTTAAGCCCCTTGATTTTATTGACCATTCCTGAATATTGTAAACGCCAGTTAGGCATCATAAACTTGGCAGAAGGGAAAGGCGAAAGCGATACACTCTCTGCACTGTTGCCTGAATAGGCAGCAAGGAATGCAGGGATCAAAACTTCCTGCGCAGCAGGTCCGTAACCTGAAGGAAAACCTGTCTTTGGATTAAATGTGCCTGGAACATATCCAAAATCTGAATTGTCTATCCTCGATTGATCAAGACGGCGTGCTATGATTTCGCGGTTTTGCTTGAACTGGTTCCAGACCGAAGATTCTTCAACAGCCGATTTGCCCAATTTTTCAAATGAAGAACCAAGTGAAATGATCGACATGCTAAAGTTGCCACTATATGCCTTGTTAAAACCACCCCATCCGTTATGGTCATCATAAATCAGAAATTCGGACGAATTGTTCGACATTGTCCTGTTCGCATTCAGTTCTATTTTCAAATCGGGGAAAGGGACAACTTTTGCCCTGATATTCAACCGGGTATTGTTGCTCATGATGTAAGGCTTGTTCAGGATCGTATCTGTGGATATCCACCCGTTTTGGGCAGCTTTTATCCCAAAGTTTTCATCCTGGTGACCGAAAATAAACGGGATTCCCGGAGCAATTACTTTGCTGCCACTCCTATCGGTGTAATTTGAAGATCCAAAAAAACTTGTGCCAGGGATATAACCATAAAGGCCTGTGCCGCTATTTTCAGTATATGAGACGTTTACATTGTAAAGCATCATCAGGATACGGGCAAGGTACTGGTCGAGGTGCAAACCCTCCTTTTTTTCATCTTTTTCTCCGGTAACCTCAATGACTGCAAGGGGACAATCAATTTCGGGGGTAAACATGATACGGTTCTCGTTGACTACCTTGGTTTGACCTTTAATTATTTTTCCCTTTTCATCGGTCACCTGCACGGTTACTTTGGAGGTTCCCAGTTTATGAAAGATCGACTGTGGCACTCTCTTTTTTAAAACAACCTTGCCATCGCGAAACTTTAGCGGCGCATTATTGGGTGATACCTGCTTTTGACCCCTTGTTTGCGCCTCCCTTCTCCCTGAACTGAATTCCCCCCATTTCTGGTTGATCATTTTCAGATAGGGCACACGGTTATAAATCCTTAGCAAATCAGCCTGCCCGTTCAGCTGGATCGCACGTGAATTGTTGATGCTATTTCCAATGACATAGTTGGACCTGGTCTGTGGCGCAACATCCCAATCGTAACCCGCCTGGTAAACCGCACTCGCCGATACCCAGTCCAGCAATGGCAACTTGTTAATTGGCAAGGTGTAAGTAATGTTCCAGGTATGGTGATAATGTGTATTACGCCCCCCATCCAATATATTTTGCCAGATTGTATCACGCCGTGCCTGGTAACCCGGAAGGTTTTTGTCCATTGCCCCAAGTGGTTCGTCAATCCGCGAGGAATTAATGGCTGAAAAATCAATTTTAAGTCCCCGGGAAAGGTCATAACGGAAATCGTAATAACGGTTCCACACAAAATCCTTGAGATACGAAATTGGTAAAATAAAACCTGGATTGGTGATATTCCGGTATTGCAACTGACTGCTCGTGCGGTTGATGTCGGACCGGAACGAAATCTGACTTGGCATAAAGTTGAGGTTAAAATCCCTTATTAACGATAAGGCAGGCGATTTTAAAAATTTGACATTCTTAAACGGATCAAATGAACCTGGTGAGGATGTCATAAAGTTATAA
>CAIYPA010000293.1 GCA_903927965.1 uncultured Bacteroidia bacterium
CCGGTGATTTTGTTAGCAGTACATAACCTTTACCAGTCCCAAACAGGTCGGCTACAGGTTTTGAATCTGTAAAATAGGCATCTGCCCAACCAGTCCCGGCAATATTATAATCTCTCATTGCAAAAGTAAAAGGTGCAGTTGCCGTAGTGGTAGCGATATCGGTATTTTCGTTCATAAAATCGACAATTGGCTGACTTGACGTTGGGGATGAAACGAGGTGCCATGCATCGGGAGCCAACCATCGTTGGACAGTTGCCTGTCCTGAAACACTTCCCAAAATCTTTAAAGAACCGGTCCCGGAAATATCCGATTTGATCAATAATCCGGTGATCCCTGCATTGTTGGTCAGTTTGTCGGTGACAGTCAGCGAACCCTGGCTTCCAATGGTCACAATTGATCCCGCATCGACAACCATTCTTTTACTTACTGCGGTATTGGAAACATCGTTGATGACCGGCTTTTTCGCTACATTCGGGATGACCACAAAATCATAGGCAGTTGGTATAATGCCTGAACTCCAGTTAAGACTGTTGAACCAGTCGGTATTTACAGAGCCATTCCAGGAAATCCCTCCATCAGGATCAATCCCCGATGTCCATTCATATGCACCCATATCGACAAACGTATTCTGAATACGTGCCTGGCCCCTGACATCAACAATGGATGCCACAAAATTATTGCTGCCTGCATCAATACAATGCGAGTTCCCCTGCAAACGGTAATCATTTCCTGCTTCATTTACGAATTTTGGGTCGATCGTAATGCAGTGGCTGTCTGAAACAATTCTCCCCTGAATTCTCAGCACATTATCATTCGGACCATTAGGATAGCAACAGTAATTAAGTGCGATATAAGTGTAATTTTCACTAACAATTTGTTTTCCCGCAGTAGCATTATTGCCCCAGATTACCGAATTGTTGAATACGGCTGTAGCAAATGAATTATCAATTCCACCTCCAAAGTATGCAGAATTACCGGCAACTGTAGTGTTTGTAAATGTTGGAACAGAACCAAGGTTAAAGATCCCACCACCGTAATATGTTGCAGTATTTGATACGAAAATGCAATTGGATACCACTGGACGGCACTGATTACCCTGATTCATTATACCACCTCCAGCTGCTGCAGTATTTGAAGAGAAAATGCAGTTGGATACTACTGGTGAACTTTGATCAAAATTGTACATTCCACCACCACCATTGTCATCTGCACTATTTCCGGAAATGATCAGATTGGCATATGTAGGGGAGGAAGAGTCGTTATATACCCCGCCCCCATAAGTGTTGCTATTTCCATCTTTGATCGAGAACCCATCCAATCTTGCGGAATTGTCCAACCCGCTTGTCATAACCACTGAATATGTGTTATCTGAACGATCATCAGGTATCCCGATATCCCCGCTTAACACGGTCAAATTCGTTGTCCAGTTTCGTTGTCCTAGCAAAGTTTCAGTCCCTGCAAACCCACCATAAATGGCAACACCATTTTTCATGTTGAATGAGATGGTCCGATCACTGCCCGTTGTCGGCTTATAGGTCCCGGCTGCGACCCAAACCTGGTCCACATCCTGCTCATTTATGGCAGTTTGAAGCTGGGTGTTGTCGTACGCATTGGCCCAACTTGAGCCATCTTTGGATCCTGCACCGGATGGGGTTACATACCGGACAATTGCAAATCCATTTGTAAATCCGGTAACGACTTGTATCAATATAAGGATCACAATAAACTTTTTCATAGAAACCTAATTTTTTGAAGAGGATTAAATAACTAATTTCAATATACCAATTTGGTATTGAATTGATTGGGTATGCGCTCCATTTTAAAGCTGCTTTTCGTTTTGATCAACAACCTGAAAGGGGAATTCAGTATTTAAATCATTAAACGAGATCTGTTTTTTTTAGTTCCATTTTTTACAAAATAAAAATTAGGAATCCTGAGCTTCTTTAACATTGAAAAATCACCTTTTTTCAGTATTTTCAATTCGACAGTACAGTATAAATTTAAAGTGTGGAAGGAATTTCAAAATCTCCTAGCGGACGCTTCCCCGAAGGGATAAACTTGAATAACCCTGGGTAAGTGGTCCCGAAAAAAAGCCCTGTCAAAGTTCAAAAGACGATTGGACCGTGCAACCCAGGGTAAAATGACACCATGAAACCCGTCCGCGATCAAAGTTCTGGAAAAGTGCAAATCTCCCCTCGGACGGGATGAAAAGCCTCTTGAAAGTTGGTGGAACAATCCAGAACATTGTTTTTGGAACGTGCTTCTTAGGATGGGATTGCTTTGGAGTGCATTTTATTCCGATTTCAAAATGTGATTCCTTCCGCACTCCGCGCAATGACAGATCCTTTGATTGATCAATTGAAGGTATTACTTGGTAGCAGTAGTTAATGGCTTAACCTGCAACAATTTAACCACCGAGTCACGTAAGATATTGAATTTAGGCATATTGGCCGGATCGACAGGTTTTCCCGGATCCGATTTGACCGTTAAAGGGTCAACAGCAGTATTTCCCATGTAAACCCGAAAATCGAGGTGGGGCCCTGAGGCCAACCCTGTAGAACCCACATAACCAATTACTTCCCCTTGTTTGACGCGCCCACCTGCTTTAAGTCCGGCGGCAAATTTGGAAAGGTGCATGTAAGTTGTCGAATACACGGAGTTGTGCCTGATTTTCACGAAATTTCCACCTCCTGCTGCCTGATAAGCTTTTTGCAACACGACACCATCGCCAATGGAATAGACTGGCGTTCCCGTGGCAGCGGCATAATCGACGCCATGATGTGGCCGAATAATCCGTAATACTGGGTGCATCCGGTTTTCGGAGAACCGTGAGCTGATGCGCGAAAATTTCAGAGGCGCTTTCAGAAATGCTTTTTTCAAGTTGTTCCCCTTCTCATCGAAAAATGAGTCCCCATCCTCCTGGTTAAAACGGATCGCATAAAAAACAGTCCCGGCCTGGGTAAACGACGCGGTATAAATTTTTCCTAAACCTATGGATTCGCCATTCACAAAGTCCTCATCGTAAACAACAGTAAACTGGTCGCCTTTCTGGATGCCGAAGAAATCGATGGTCCAGGCGTATATATCCGATAAATCAACGGCCAGCATCGGACTTATATTGCTCTCTTTCATCGCATTCCAAAGTGATGAAGTGATCACGCCCGACACCTTCTGCCTTTTCGAAACCACTTCATGCTTTCCTGCCAACACCTTTAATGAATCGGTCAACGAATAGATATAATAATCCACCCCATTGTTCTGATAAACCATATATAATGGAGTCCTTTTTGAATCTTTGGAATAAAATACCGAATACCGGTTTCCGGCTTTCATCTTTCGAACATCAAAAACGGTCAGCGAATTTTTGGCGATCTGATCGACCGATTGGGCAGAAACCCCACGTTCAATAAGAATGTTGGAGAGGTTTTGGTTGGGCGCCACCCAACTCTCTTCAATATGGAAAGAATCGGCACGTAAACCGAACAGAATCTTTGGTTCCGGGATGTTGACAACAAGGTCCTCACCTGGGGATGGGATTTTCTGGTAAAATCGGTTAAACCTGATAATCATGAAAACAGCCAGTGCTGCAAATGCAATTCCGGAAATCCAATATATCGTCCTTCTTTTCATTCAATGCCAACTTTTAATGGATAGGCGGCTAAATTAATGATTTGAGTCGTGATTCAATACTTAATTTGGTCGAAACCCTTTCCATAAACGCCCATTACCGAATTCAGGGAGATGAAGGCGTTGGGATCAAGCTCTTTGATCTTGCGGAAAATCTCGGGCGATTCACGTTTGCGCACCACGGTCATGATCACTTTCACATTTTGCCGGGTGTACCACCCTGTGCCATCAAAAATCGTCAAACCCCTACGCGATTCATTGTTGATGAAATCGGCAATCGATTCGTATTTTTCGGAGACAATAAACAGCTGGACAGATTGTTGCGCACCTGTCAGGAAAGCATCGATCGAATAGGCCACGACCCACATCGACACATAACCATAAACCAATTTTTCGGCAGACCGCAAAACAAGAAATGAGGAGGCAATGATAATCACGTCGCAGTACATGATAATACGGCCAGGACTGATATTGCGGTACTTATTGATAATCATTGCAATAATATCCGTACCACCGGTGCTTCCGCCTTCGTTAAAGATCAAACCGATCCCTACCCCACCCAGAATACCGCTTAATACGGCTGACAGAAACATATCGTTCAGGATTGGCCCTTTAACAAAGTAGGGCATAACATTCAGAAGGATCCCGATCACAACCATACTGAAAACCGTTTTAAGGCCAAAGCTTGCTCCCAGCACCTTGATTGCCAAGGCAAGAAGGAAGATGTTGATAATGAAATAAGTATATCCCATTCCGAAACCTGTGGCATAATAAACAAGCATTGAAATCCCGGTTACGCCCCCCCCAGCAATTTTGAGCGGGATCAGGAATGCAGTGATACCAAAGGCATAAAGGGCCATACCGATCACCATAACGGTATAGGAACGTATTTTATTGAATACTTTCGAACTCATCTTTTTTAATTTTAAGGGTGCAAAAGAATAAATATTTGATCAACAAAAAGCTGACGAAAAACAGTTTTAAAACGGCCATTCACAACGAAAATCCAAAGTTATCATTCCTATTTTTGATTTTTAGTTTTTTTTTGTTCTGATACGGATTTTAAAAACTATTTTTGGTAATCAAATGTTATTGTCTTGTATTTTCTGAAAAACGAAACTTTTCGAACAAAAATTTTAAAATTCAATTAATATATTTTTTATGAAGATTCATGAGTATCAGGCTAAGGAGATTTTAGCACGTTACGGGATTCCCGTGACAAAGGAAATATTGTGCTATACAGTGGAGGAGGTTCAGGCGGCTGCTCTGCAACTGGGATTTCCAGCTGTTGTAAAAGCACAGGTACTTACCGGTGGAAGGGGAAAAGCGGGTGGTGTTAAACTGGTCCGCAGTGTGGAAGAAGCTGCGACGGCCGGTGAAAAGATCCTTGGTATGGACATTAAAGGCTACACTGTCGAGAAAGTGCTTGTTGCACAGGGAGTTAATTTTGTTAGTGAAATTTATGCAGGCATCACAATCGACAGGAACACCAAATCGGCCGTTTTTATGGTAAGCCGTGAAGGGGGAGTTGAAATTGAGGAAGTTGCCCAATCCAATCCTGATGCGATCCTTAAATTCACCGTTGATCCGGATCTTGGAGTCGCACCTTTTGTTGCACGCAAAATCGCCTATGCCCTTTTTGAAGATGCGAAACTTGTGAGCCAGGCAACCGACCTGTTCAAAAAATTGTACAAAGTTTTTGTTGAAACCGATGCTTCATTGGTTGAGATCAACCCTTTGGTCATCACAGCCGATGGCAATCTACTGGCCCTAGATGGAAAGATGAATTTCGACGACAATGCCTTGTTCCGCCAGCCTGCGATACTTGCATTAAACGAACCTTCTGAAGACGAAAAAAAAGAGATAGATGCCAAAGACAAGGGGCTTTCCTATATCCGCCTTGACGGATCGATTGGCTGCATGGTCAATGGTGCCGGTCTTGCAATGGCCACAATGGACATGATCAAATTGTATGGTGGCGAACCAGCCAACTTCCTCGATATTGGCGGAAGCTCAAATCCTCAAAAAGTGATCGATGCGATGAACCTGATCCTTTCGGATAAAAATGTAAGGGTTGTGATGATCAATATATTCGGCGGGATCACCCGGTGTGACGATGTAGCAAAGGGGTTGATCGCAGCTTTGGAACAGATTAAAATTACAATCCCGATTGTGATCCGGCTCTCGGGTACGAATTCAAAGGAAGGCCTTGAGATATTGAAAAAAGCCAATCTTCCCATCGTTGAAACCATGTCTGAAGCTGCTGAAAAAGCAATCAGGTTGTGTGAGGATTTTTTATTATAAGCCGATTAAATTATAGATTATGAGCATATTAGTCAACAAAAATACAAGATTGCTGGTTCAGGGGATTACCGGTCGTGACGGTGGTTTCCACACAAAAAAAATGATCGAATATGGCACCAACGTTGTAGGGGGTGTCTCTCCCGGCAAAAAAGGCCAACTGGTACATGGGGTTCCGGTATTCAACACCGTTTCCGATGCAGTTAAAGCAACCGGAGCGAACACATCCATTATTTTCGTCCCTGCTGCATTTGCTGCCGATGCCGTTCTTGAAGCATCGGAAGCCGGAGTCGAACTTGTGATCGCAATATCTGAAGGGGTTCCTACGTTGGACATGGTGAAGATTTCCCCCTATCTTCAAAAGAGGGGAACCAAGCTGATCGGTGCAAACTGTCCAGGTTTGATTTCTCCCGAAGAGGCCATGGTAGGGATTTTACCAGGCGGAATTTTCAAGAAGGGAAATATCGGTTTGATGAGCCGTAGCGGGACACTGACCTACGAAATGGTTTACCAGTTATCGACAAACGGATTGGGACAAAGCACCTGTGTTGGCATCGGCGGTGACCCTGTGGCCGGATTGTATTATCAGGAATTGTTACAGATGTTCGAAGAAGACCCTGAAACAGAAGCTATTGTATTGATTGGTGAAATTGGGGGCGATGCAGAGGAACGTGCAGCTCAATATATCCGCGAAAAAATCACCAAGCCCGTGGTCAGCTTTATTGCCGGACAGACCGCCCCTCCGGGCAAACGGATGGGCCATGCGGGAGCCATTATCTCAAGCGGGACAGGTACTGCTGCTGAAAAAATCCTCGCATTTGAAAATGCCGGTGTACAGGTGGCACGTCAGCCTGCTGAAATCCCGGAATTGTTAAAAAAATTATTAAAGTATTAATATACAGAATAATATAATTTCAATAAATTAGAAACCCGGTACAAGTCCGGGTTTTCTATTTTGTAAAAGATTGTCTGATAAATTGGGATGTATTTGTGATTGAAGTGTCCCGGTGACTACACACAGCAACAACAATCACCCGGACACTAAAACAAAATTTCGGAAATCCAATTATCATCCCAGCACAATCTGCAAGCCGCCAGAAGCCAGCTGCCAGTTGCTATTAATTGTAAATCGCCCGACCCGATCGCAAAAAAATACCTTCCTATCCTTAAAAAAATCTAAATTTGCGCTTCTAAAAGAGAACAGATGATTGAAATTTGCGCTTTGGCTTCGGGCAGCAACGGAAATTGCTATTATATTGGAAATAAACAAGATGCTATCCTGATCGATGCCGGAATAAACTGTAAACAGATTTTGATCCGGATGCGGTTGAAAGGGCTCGACCCTGGAAAACTCAGGGGAATCTTTATCACCCACGAACACAGCGACCATGTTTGCGGGGTGCGCGTTTTGGCAAAGAAACTGGATATCCCTGCCTTTATGACCAAAGGTACTTTTGACGCCCTTTACTATATCTATAAACCACTTGCCATACGGTTTGTTGAACCCGGAATATCGGTTTCAATCGGGCCTTTTATGGTTCATCCTGTTTTAAAAAACCACGATGCCGCACATCCCACATCCTTCCGCATTGAACATTCCGGAATAAATGTAGGTGTTTTTACCGATATCGGGACTCCTTGTGAGAATGTGACTTCCCATCTTAAGCAATGCCACGTGTTGTTTTTGGAGACCAATTATGACGAAAAAATGCTTTGGGAGGGGAATTACCCTTATCCACTAAAAAAACGTGTATCGTCGGATGTTGGCCATCTTTCGAACGACCAGGCTGTTCAGCTCCTGACCGAACATGCAGGACCCGATTTAAAATTGGTCTTGTTGAGCCATTTATCGGCAAACAACAACACCCCCCTGAAAGCCTGGGATGCGATGAAACATTTTGAAGACCGCTTTGAAGTCAGGCTGACTTCACGCTACGAACCGGGTGATGTACTTAAGATTGAGTTATGAGTCATTCTAGGTATGAAATCCAAACTATTATTGTATAAAAGGGGGGAAAAAGGGCTTTTAAAACAGGATCGGACATCAGGATTCAAATATCAATAGACTATATATATTTTAAATATTTAAATTAATACGATAATTATTTGTTGTATTAATTGTTTTTTTCTATTTTTGCGAATGTCAATTAGTTTAAATAGTATAATATGTTCAAGTCCAAAATCTCAAATCTCACACTTGTCAAAATCGTTTTGTGGGGAGCAATTTACTTTTCTGCTTTAGCATTGGTATATCACATTCGTTGGTTCATCCCTTTTTTATTGAACAATACCGTGAATGTAGTTCCAACCGACCAAATGCCTTTTCTTTGGTTTATTGTTCAAATTTCTAAAAATATCATCTTCATAATTGTTGGCTTATTTTTGGTTAAACTTTTTAAAAAGTACCAACAGACAGGTTTTTTTGACAAGGAATGCTTAAAAGTGTTTAACGTAGTTATTATTTCCTGTATTGGACTTGGTCTATTAGGAGCTATTCAGACCGTTTCAAATAATTTCGATGAAGTTCATTTCAATGATTGGATTTCAATAGAAGGCATTGCGAATTTAATGATTCGGTCATTTACAAGATTTTTAATAATTAATGAACCTCAGACATTGTATGTTCTCCTTGCAATAATACTATGGTCGGTTAAACAATTTGTATATAAGGCACTGATAATCAAAAATGAAAACGAGGCATTTGTTTAATTATGGCAATAATTATAAATTTAGATGTTATGATGGCAAAGCGTAAAATGACCCTTAACGAACTTTCGCAACGTGTAGGACTTACAACTGTAAATTTGTCTATCTTGAAAACTGGAAAAGCAAAAGGAGTAAGATTTGATACACTCGATACAATTTGCAAAGTTCTCGAATGCCAACCAGGTGACATTATAGAATATAGAGAATATGCTATCAATTATCAGCGATAAAAGGCATAATACCAGAAGGTATCCCTGAATTTGCTTCGCATGGTAGGTTCTGCGGCCTGTAGGTTGTTGTTAAAGCCTTTGAAGGTCACAATAAAATCGCCCCACCTGATTTCGATTTCGGGCGTAAAAGTCAGATTTCCGGGTTGCGGCAATGGGCCCATCTTGAGTACCTTGAATTCAAGGGCTGCTTCCTCGATATGTACAGGCATTTTCCGGTAACCATAACCTTCGAGTTTAGGAAGCAATTGTGCAATATTTTTGACATCCTTCTTTAACAGGAGATATGCAAGTTTATAGTCCATTGCTTTCCGGTTCAGGCTGTCGGTGACCAGAATCCGCTCAATGTTGATATACGGGTCATCCGAGATCACAAAAAAATCAGATTTGACCTTGATTTTCTGTTTTTCTCCCAGATCAGGATCAGATGCCACCAGCTTGTCGTTAAAAAGGAATTGTTCGAAGTGGGCAGCCTCTTTTCTGTAAAACAAGGTGTTCTTCAGGATCGAAATATACTTGGAAGCCATTTCATAATTGCCATTGATCAGGCTCGTTTTGATCAGCATTTTTAGCCCTTCGGAAGTATGTCCTTTCATGACCATGTTTTCAAAAGCCCAACGTTGGGCCTCATTGACCAATCCGATCGCATAATAAAAATAGGCCCCTCGTCGGAGGACCTCTCCTTTCATTTCCCATTTGAGAAATAAGGTACTTCCGTCTGGCATCTGCGGAAAATGAAACAATTGGTCATTTAACTTTCCTGTTTCACAAAGTGCTACATTATTTAGAAAAATAGTCAGCATATTCAATGAGGGATGTGCTGTGTTAAAGGCAATTACCTCGGAATATTTCTCCTGCGAAAACAGCTTTTCCACCTCGAAATAGTCCCTTGTTTTTCTGTCAAATTGTATAATTCCAATCGCCACCAGCGCAACCACAAAATTCGGAAACGTAATACCAGCCATAACCGCATTGGAAACCTGATATCGTTTTGGCAGTGAAAATTTCACTTTGGCCAATAGTGGTAAAAGTGTGATTGTTCCAACAATGGCAAAATACACTTCAAATTTCACCCCTTCAACAGCAGATGAAAAAGGATATAGCAACAATGTTTTTATAGATTGGAAATAAATGAAATGCGCTGATATATAAAAAGTTACAGACAAAAGTGTCAATAATGCAACTCCTTTAACAAGTGCTTTTTTATTCCATTGCAGGATCAGGGTCAAAGTGGTCATCCATAAATAGATCCACACAAACCCACCTGTAACCAGCACACACAATGGAGCCAGAATGACCGGGATCGACCCTTTTAGTTGGGAAGAATATCTGATTGACACGAGGAACACGGCCAACTGCAGCAACAATCCGAGATTGTACAGGAATAGAAATTGGTAATTCGTCTGAAGGTAGAACAGCCCAATACCAAAAATAAAGGCACGATAAATATTCTTTTTACCAGTCAGGCAATGCAATATTTCTGAAGTCGTAAGTACAATCAAGGTAATTACCAAAGATACGATGATTGAGCCGGCGACGGGATAATAAAAGAATGAAGTAAGAAATTTTGTGAAATAGACCAAAATTCCACCGGGTTGCCTTAGATTTTCGTGAAGGAAGTCGGACGAAAAAATAAACAACGATGTTTTTTCTTGATAAATAAGAAGTTGTGGATCGAAAACAGCAAAATACACCGTCAGGAACAGGAAGGAAAGTCCATATGGAATTGCCAGTATTGGAAATTTGTTGAAATTTATTTTGACCATTTTTTTTTGAACAAGGATCATCTATTCAGCTTTTCCCCTGCAACGCTTGAATTGCCTTACTTTTTGCAAGCTCGCGTATGTCACCGGGATGCAAATCAATTTGAAACGTAGAGAACTCAGGGATATTGTAACTTTTAAGGAAGCCCAGGTAAAACTCAGGGTCTTCCTGTGGCAAAACGAATGGTTTGCTTGAATTCCCGTTGTTGTCAATATAAGAAATAAATGGCCTTCCGGTCATTCCATCCAATCTTTTACTGCTGAATATCAGCCACTTGCTATTTGAAGACCATGAATGGTAACTGTCGGTAAAAGTGCTGTTGAGATCAAGTCGCTGAGTAGTCAAATTTTGTAGGTCAACCCGATAGAGGTCAGCCTCTTTGTGCCAGATGGGAAAGCATCCATAATCGGCAAGGGTGAAAACAAGGTATTTCCCATCGGGTGAACATCGTGGAAAAGACATGCTTTTGTCGATTTTCGTCGCATCAAAGATCATTTCAGGTTCACCAAACTTTAATTTTTCGGGATCGAATGACGTCCTGAAAAGGTTATACCTGATTTTTGAGTAGTCATAATCCTTGCCAATCTGCTCGGCCCTGCAAAAATAGAGGGACTTGCCATCGGGCGACCATTCGGGATAGGTATCCATACTGTGTTCTTTACCCGTAATGTCAATGTTCATGATCATATTTTTCTCCTTATCGTAAAGGAGCAACGAAGATTCAAGGTCACTGACCTCGACCTTCTTGTTATCGGCAGAGTGGAATTGCTGTACGATCTTGTTGGACGAAAAAGCCACAAATCTACCGGATGGATGCCAGCGGGGGTAAACGGCCCCATTTTTCATCTCCTTGGTTTTTAGGTTAACCTTTATGAATTTTCCGTTCGTATAGAAATAAGTTCCGCCCTGGCTTCCCCTCATGTGAAACAGGAAATCATCCGTTTTGCCATTGTTAAATGCGTGGCAGTTCACACAATTATCTTCTGCGACACTGTTTTCGATCATTGACCCTTCTTCGAAGTTCTCCAGATTCCGTTCCTTAATGCTTAATTTGGACCAACTCTCGTAACCTGGGTGGATCAACCGGTAAAAAAGGAATTTGTCAATTGGCTCCCCGGCGATTTTATTGGTTACTGTTTTGTATTTTGACCATTTCCCCAAATTATCCTTCACGAAAATATCGACCTTGAACTCTTTGCCCTTATTGTTGGTCAACAATTCTTTCCATTTGGATTCCGATATTTGGATTTTCCCATCCCCCGAATTGATTTTAAGAAGGATTTCTGATCCAACGGAGAAGTGCGCTACATATGCCTGACCCACTTCTTTGACCATAAAGTTCAGGGGAGCAATGTTTGGAGGTATGATAAGACCTGAATAGTCGGGATCCAGATTGGGGTATTTATCAATTACGGGAACATTGCCTGACGGTTGACTGCTACAACTATATATTATGATCAGTACAAAGAATCCAATCTGGCATTTTTTAATCACAGAAAACATATCCATCAACAGCTAGTTTTATCCAAAATTTCAGTGACAAAAGTAGCAAAATCAAGGTAAAACAGTCGATTCCCGAATGTAAATAAGAAGAAAATTGAAGCGGAGTGATTTTTGGTTCGGATTCAGGTCAGTTATGACATCTAAACTTCAACCCTGCTTACTGATTTTTTCAAGTTTATCAATATCAACAACTTTTATTTTCCGCCCGTCCATTGCGATCACCTTTTCGCCAGCAAAAATGGAAAGGGTACGGATTGCATTTGAGGAGGTCATATTGGATAGGTTGGCAAGGTCTTCGCGGGAAAGATAAACCCTGAGGGTCTTGTTGTCGTGCTCGAAACCATACTTTTCGATTAGTAAGAGGATCGATTCTGCCAATCGTCCCCTGATGTGTTTTTGGGTCAGGCTGACGGTCCGGTGGTGCGAAAACCCAAGTTCAAGCGAAAGGTCTTTCAGCAGTGCCAATGAAAATTCGTAATTCCGGAGCAGAACATTGTATAGGATGTCGGGAGGAATGGTGATAATTTCAGAATCTTCGATGGCAATTGTCGTACCATTGTGAGGTTCGCCAGCGATCAATGACCGGTAACCTATCAACCCATTACGGGTAATCATTCTAATAATTTGCTCACGTCCCCCAATACCTTCTTTGATCAATTTGACCATTCCTTCTTTAAGGTATTGCATACCGATGGGCATTTCTCCTTCGTGGTAAACAAATTCATTTTTTTTTACCCGCGTTATATTGAGGTTTTTTTCAAGAATAGCCTTTTCTTCGGGTTTTAAAAGATTAAAAATACAATTCTCACCCTTAAACTGACTCTCAAAGACTTGACCTGAATCCAACATAGATTCTGCAATTAGATGTTATAAAACATCAAAATTAAATATTTTTTTGAAAGTTGAAAATTTTTTACTATTGAAAAATAGATTTTGGGTAAAACTGTGTGAGGGATCTGTCAATTTTGTAAGCAAATCTATAACCATTGAACCGATGCTGGGATTTGAAAAAAGGGGAAAATAATGGTGGCGTATAGAGATTTCTCTATCGAAAAGCTAAATACCTATTGCGCCACCAATACAAACCAATTTCTGTCCTTAATTTTCGCTGATATGTTATTTCAAATGAAGACTCGTTAGCCAATCAGCTATAACGGCGGCTTCCTGCTTTAGGTTGTGCATCTCAGAATCGCCGGTCTGTGAGAGGATAAGTTCATCATAAACCTTCTGAGGATCTGAGTCATTGGGAACAAAGACCTTGCAAACCATAGCCCCCATATCTGCACCACGAGATACAGGAGTGCTTAACGCACCTGTTTTTGCGATAGAGGCAAGTGCAAAATAACTTTGCATTTCGGTTTTACTGATTAACATATCGGCTTTTATTGAAAGTGAGATGTTCTTCAACAAGTCTGTCGACGAAATTTTACCATTTTGGGCAAACACCCATGATGTGGTTGTATTGAATTTATAGACTTCACCTGAAGGGGTTACCGTAAAACCGGAATGGTTGCTTCCCCATGCATAATTACTATATTCGTACTGGAAGTAATAATTGCTGTCGGTGCTACCTGTATTATCTGTCATCTTATCGGTGCAGGAACTTGTCATTAGGGACACCATGACAAGGAAGAAAAACAAATATTTTATCTTAATCTTCTTCATTTTGAGGATCTTTTAGATTAAAAAATTACTCAATTACTCAATTACTCAATTATCAACTATTCAGCAATTAATGGATTTTCAACTTTTCCGGTGAATAGAATTGCCTGTGTATCTTCTTCGGTTATAAAAAACAGGAATGGCTTGATTGCATGGAAGACCGGCTCGGACGGCCCGACACTTGTTACCCCGATCCCGATGGAGGTTACTGCTGCGGCTTCAGTCCCCTCTTCGTTTACATCAACAAATGTTTTGTGCTTCACCTTTGTGATAAACAGCTTATCCGTGCTGTTTATTTTTGAGAAATCGGCTTGTCCGTCAACAAAGGCGATTGACATTCCCAATGCAGATAGGATATCCTTAAGGTCACAATCGTAGCTGAATTTAAACTTTGGCAACCAGACATCAGTTTTTACAGTTGAAGACAATGAATTCTGGAGGGTAAAAAATGCTGCGGGAGTCAGCAGTGCCAAAATCTGCTCAGGTGTCTTGCCATCATCTGGAAGTAAAAGGGTCATGCTGAATTTCCCCCTACCATATGTCATTTTCAGTGCCCTATAGCCTGTTTGGACGGAATAGCCAAAAAGCTCCTTCCCTTTCATCATCGGCACAGTAACTGATCCACCCGATGATAAGTTAAAGGATTCATTCGCCGTTTTTGTCTTATCGAACTGGATTTTCCACTGACCGTTAAAATAGATCGCATTGATCAGGAACATAACCTCATCGGCCGAAATCTGATCCAGAATTTTTGGAATTTTGGTATTTGTTTTTTCATTGACCCAGGCATTGATCGTATTGAGTCCTGTTACATCAAAGTTGAGCCGTGTAACTGTCGCATCGTAGTATTTCTGGTTCGTTGTTAAAAAAGGATCGAGAACCGGATAGTTTTTTTTGATCCAGATCGAGTTTGCCACATTCATCACAACCTTTGGGTCGGCCTGTTTTAATGCAGTAATCAGGTCGAGGTAAATCTGGTTGATCTCGTCAACACTCAGTCCACTAAAACCTAAAGTGTTAATTATGGATGATTTGGTAGTTGTTTCAGCACCGTTGAGGGCCATCGAAAGTGCCAGGGAGATGCTGAGCGGCGATACCATCACATTTTTGGTCGTTGTTACAGGGATTTTGTTCAGCAGTTTGAACGTGAAGGAATTGTCAGCACTGATCAGTTCTGCAGATTTCGCGGTCAGAACAATATCTCCGGCAACCGGTTCGGTTGTGATGTCCTTTGTGCATCCAGAAAAAGCCATTATCAGGAGCAGAATAATTGAAAAGTTGCAGGTTTTCATGCTTTTAATATTATTGTTTCTATTTTTGTCAGTTATATTCAATTAATTCTTAGATGAATA
>CAIYPA010000294.1 GCA_903927965.1 uncultured Bacteroidia bacterium
GGCTTGAATTGTTTGTGTGGCAGAAGCACATACCTGAAAGTGATCAAGCCTTCCTGGTAAGCCCTGTAATTGGTGCCCCAATGGTTGTTGATTGCCCATGAGAAAATTGTTTGGGTTGGTTCGATGTGTTTTCGCCAGATCGCGGGATTGGTCTGTGACCCTAACATTGTTGCAGTAATGCCACCCACCTCAATCAGTGGGGCATCCAGCGAAATCAGCGCAATCCCTGTTTCCTGATTTGAAACATCCGCCCAACGGTTTAAAGTCAACCAGTTTTTGCAGGCACTTGGAATCTGGTCTTTTTCAGGTTCCATCACGCCATAGGGAACATCAATGCGTATTTTACCAGATTTCACATTAAATGGAAATGCAAAGTTGACGCTCTCCTTGCCACCTTTCTGTGCAAAAGTCCAGTCACCAGGTTTTTTGCTGATTGCGGCCCTCTTTTTATCAACTGTATTGGTCAATTCGACTCTCTCTGAACCATAGCTCAGGCGCACTTCCCTGATCAATTTATTGCAACCCGGCGCATCCGATTCGATCAGAAATGATGCAATCAATGGTCCATTTTCTTTCACTCTTAATTTAATGTTGGAAGCCCTAAGAATATGATCGGTCCTTGAAGAATCGAGGAATGCGTAATCGTTTAATTCATAACCGGATGCAGCATCCACCATATTCAGGTTGTTCATACTTGCAGCCGATAGTTCCTGTATTGCCCCGGTCAGTGGATTGATCACAACATTCACTTTGCCGTTCCCAATCCTATTTCCAATTATTTCCATTTTATTTCCCTTCAACCCTTTTCCTTTTAAAATCTGATATTTTTTTGAAGAGTAAGGCGCAATTGAAGAAACCCAAATTGCGAGATCGCCATTGGCAAGTCTTTGCGAAAGAACCGGTTTGCCATCGGGGCCGGTAACTTTATCGCCTGCTGTGGAAAGGTTAGTTGGAATTGTGACAACTTCTGACCTTTCCCATGCATTTGTATTAATGATCTCAACCGAACTTGAACCATCATTCGAGGTACTGTTTTTTAGTGAATTGTCGAGTAACAGGCGCGATTGTTTATCTGCATCGGTTGCATACGATTGTTTAACATCCCATTGTTCTTTGGTCATTTTGTTTTCGGGATCGGAAACGCTGCACCAGGCACCCCATGTATGTTCGGAGTAGAGCAATACTTTTTTCCATGCCGCCTCAAAGTCTTGAGAAGGATAACCAGAAGGGTTTTTCATCGCCCAAAGTGCCTCTGCCTGTGACAACCTGTCGGAACTAGCCCTGTTCATGCCTGTTTCGAGTGCCGATGATCCTGCGCCATCTTCCCAATAGGGAGTCCAGTCGCCTTTAACCAATGGCAATTGTTTGCCATATTTCTTTTCAAATGCTTCAAAAGCCTCACTGGTAGAGGAGATAATGAACTTTGGCCATGTATAATGGGAACTCCAATCCTTCACAAATTCGCAGATTTCCGCGTCCGGTTCGGCATTGTCGCCATGACCGCTCCATCTGAGATGCGTCACATCGTAGGGATATTGAAGGCTATCCAACTGATGGGTATATTTCGCAACGAATTCCGGGGTAAGCTTGTTGATCATGTGCGAAAGGGCATAACCTTTTAAAGGGACCCAGACCAGGACTTTCTCGTTCCCGGAAGGTGAAACCCAATAAAATGGTTTGTTTTCCCATTTTTCAAGAATGTCGCCGATGCGGTCGAAATAGTTGGGTGCAGTCGAGAAATACTTGATGCCTGCTTGAGACATGGCTGTAACCGTTCCCCAGGTTTGTCCGGGAATATCGCTTGTCATCGCTGCATTGATCGTGACGTTGCATTTTTTAGCAAGTTCAGTAGAGAACTTAAAGAGCCGCGAAAGTTCCTCTGGACGGCAAAGTCCTGTCAATACATTCAAATACATTCCATTGAGGGAAACCTGGCCGTTGGTGACCGATTCGAGGAACAGTTTCTTTTGTTGTTCGTCCATCCGGTTCAGGTACAAATCGGCCGCCCAGCCAACCTCCACATTCCAAATAAAACGGGCACCGGTTGGATAGGACGCAGTCCGTTTGGCGATTTCAATTCCCTTCACAAGGTTCTGGACCTGTTTGTCTTCGATGGCAGTTTGAATTTCGGTATATCCAATGTCGGTGTGTGAATGGGGCAACAAATAACAAGTTAATTTTTTAATGGGTTTTAAGGTCACGAATTTCAGTTCAACCGGCATCCCATTCGATTCAAACTTAATCAACACAGCTTTTTCAACACCAACTGCCTTTACGGGAATTTCAATTTTATTCTCCCCCTTTTTGAGGTTTAAAGGATAAGGATCATTCCCCTCGATGTTGGCCACAATTTTACAGGAATCAATTAAAATATTTATTTTCAGTACAACAGGTTGGTAATCAACCTGATTTTTTTCGATCAGAAAAGGTAAGCCCTTTATCTCGCTGATTTCGTAGGTTTTAACCTGCGGTTTCTGTGCAATCGAAAGAATATTACTGATCGCAAATAAGAAAACCAAACAAACAATATTTCTACTGTATTTCAAATATTTCATATTCTATTGATTTATAAATACTTAATAATTCATTAAAATTGGAACTCCTTTTATTTCGACCAAACGAGCCGAAAACCCGTTTTCTGCGATTTCTTCATAGTTATGACCAGCATCGGAAGGCCAGCAGGCACCGACCACAAGCTCTTCCTGACCCGTATTGGCCAACCTGTGGGCAGTATCACTTCCGATGTAGTGGAGGCTTCCGGGATGAACCTCTTCCGCCCAGGTATGCCGGTTCCTGTCCATTAAGATCAACATCCCTTTTCCCTGAACACCCCAATAGAATTCTGCCCTGTCGGACTTTGCATGGAAATGGCCTTTGGTCATAAAATATTCGTCACCGACTTTTCCAGGAAAAATAATTGTCCTGCCAAACGCCAATCCACCTTCAGTTCCATCAGCAACAGGATTCCACATTTGAACTCTGTATGTTAAAGATTCAGGATCCAATTCATCAAAAGCTTTCTGATCATGAAATATCCCAGAAATATCTTTTAAATGCCTGGCCTGATTTACGATTGGTTCCCCGATCATGCTGAAATCGTTCAGGTTTAATTCAACAGGAGATTTATGTATTTGTAAATGTTTCATTTAGCAAAAGGGTCTAATTTGAAATAGTTGTATTTATCAATCTTTCCAACTTTCAGGAACCTGCGGCTGATCACTGTTTTTCCATTTTCGGGAGTAAATTCAGCAACCAACACATATCCACCGGGTTGAGACGGTAGATTCAATGAGATTGGAATATCGGTACGCAGGAAAGAGGTCAATTTTACCTTTTGAGTTTGTTCCAAAACAGATTTCCCTGCACTATCGATCATCTTTATTTTTACTGAGCCAGAAACTGCTGACGAATAGTTATTGACGCCAACGAGATTGAACATCAAATTGGAATCCGGTTGATGAGGTTCATTCATCTTGATATACCTTTCGTCGGTCATATTGATAAATAATCCGGCAGGGGCAAAAGCGTGGTGGAACCAATCCAGAGTTGGGGTAGGTTTCAAGTCCTTGATATTCCCTGAAAACCAGTCGCCTGTATATCCGTAATTGTTAGCAAGGTAGCAAAATGCTAAAACGCCAGCTAGAGATGGTTCGCTCCTGAGCCATTCGGTTTCGAGTTGCATCCAATAGGCTTGCAGTTCCCAATTTTGCTCAGGTGTCGAGTTTTTCCCCA
>CAIYPA010000295.1 GCA_903927965.1 uncultured Bacteroidia bacterium
AACAGGCTTGTTATGTAGTAAAGTTCACCATCCGAAGCACTTCCCTCAGAGTTCTTTTTCATTGTTTTAGGGTTGAAACTCCAGGCAAAATACCCTTTTCGTGGTCCTTCCTGATGTTGAAGGTATTTTTTCGACCATCGCCATATACGGTCAAAAACAACTTTTTTATTGAGTTGAACGGCAATCATCATCCCATACGATAGGCCTTCGGTACGGGCATCATGGTTTTTGATATCCGAAACGTAAGCCATCGAATCGCCTACCTCAAAGTAAATGCGGTTTGGACCTTCAAACAGGTCAAAATAGGCCTTTTCAACTTTTTTGTCAATTTCATCCTGATTGTATCCGACTTCGAGAAACAGGTTACGATAAGCGTCTGTATGAAATTCATTTTTTAATTTTTCACTCTTGCTCTTTTTAGTTTGTGCTGTCACTGAATAAGCACCAAATAAAAAAAAGCAAGTAATTAGCAGCAGGTCGATTTTAAGCAGGCCATTTTTTTTCCAAATGGGAGTCTCCGTTTTCATTTGTCAGGTAATAAAATGTTATTGTTAATTAATTATATATCAGATTATTATGTTAATATTATTCCTGAATTTTAAATTCACCAATGTACGAAAATTTATGTTATTGATTTCAAAGAAAAAAGGGGAAATGCACATTGGTATTCCCCCTTTTATTTAACTATGTCAAGATTATTTTACATTCCTAAAAATGTGATATCTTTCCATTATTTGTAAGCTTCATTTTGATCGCACAATTTGTTTTTCAGTAATTCGTCTGTTGGAATTGGCATATCCATCTTTAAGAGGCTGAAATCAAAAGTACGATAAGTATGCCAATCATCCCTTACCAAAGGGTTATTGGCAGGATAGCCTACCCCTTTGGGATAATTGTGGGTGATATGGTCTTGAATAAAACCTGAACGGATTAAATCCTGAGCAAGACACCATTCAGAATTGAATTCCCTGCGACGTTCCTGCCCTAATGCCACTAACCATACTGGTGAAGTAAATCCTTTAGAAACTTTTAAAGCAGAATAATAAGTCTGAGCGTCAGGAACAGTTACAGCAGCTGTATTGAATGGAAGTGGATATTTAGTAGGCGATACCATTGGAGGATTCGAGCCATTGCCATTAAAGAAAGTGGTAATTTGCTGATAATAAGGAAGATAAGTTGTAGTTAAAGCAGCAGAATTACCAACTTCCAGATTACCCCATGCACGATCACGGATTTTAGCAATCTGAGCCCAGGCTGTTGCATCATTTGCACCATTCAAATTAAACAAACATTCTGCATAGTCCAATAAAACATTTGCATAACGTTTATAATAAATCTGTTGGGAACCCCATGGAGCCTGATAATTTGAACGGGTTGAACGCCAGTATTTATTCGTCCAGATGGAAGGAGCATATTCACCACTATTTGAAAAATGATAATGCGTATCAATACTGTCAGGAACTGTAAGGCTTTGCTGTAAATAAGGATGGTAACCATAGTTTGTGGCAGACTTAAAGGCCGGATCGATGTTTCTGATTGCACCGGTAACACCTGAAGCCTCACGACGTTTGTCGCCTGGTTCATATGAACTCCACCATTCCCACGACAGGTACAGGGTACCCCATCCACCAAGAGAGCCACAAGCTACAAACTGCACCATCCAGTTGTGTGCCTGCGATAGATTCGACCATTGATTCCATTGTGAACCTTCGTCAAGTACTTCCTCCCAAATACACTCTTTTGTCCAAACAGCACCTGGATCCCACAATGTGGTGAACGATTTATTTAATTCGTATTTACTGCTGGCAATAACTTGTTCAAAAGCGGTCTTTGCCAAACCATAGTCTGCTGTAGCACCGGCCGGAACGCGATACGCTCTCCACATATACGCTTCTCCCAGGTACGAAAGGGCAAAACCCTTTGTAATACGTCCATACTCACCATTTAATGGATCCCATTGAAGTTCATCAGCAGCTACTTTCAAGTCATCAATGATAAAATTCCACATTTCAGTAAAATCTTTTGCACGTGCTTTTGCGGGAGTGTTAATATAATTCTCTCCTGTTGCCAGCATCGGTACACGACCGAATGCTTTTGCAAGCCACATATAGAAGAAAGCGCGAATACCACGGGCCTGACCATCCAATGATTTTTTTAAATCAGCATTAATAATGAGAGGATCTGCAGTGGCAAGACCGGCAAGGAAATCGTTACAACGGGTAATCGCATTGTATGCATGTTTCCAGCCTCCCAATAATTCAGGGCTACCTGGAGTCCAGGCTTGTTGGTTCCAGTCTTTATCCCATCCTGTGGCTTGAGTATCCATTGTAGGGTGGCCACCGATAAACAAGTTCGGTTTGATACCCCAATCTCCGTCAGTATTATCCGGAAGCATCATCGTATAGCAACCAACAAGACCACCCTTGGCTTGGTCAACTGTTTTAAACATTTGATCAGCAGCCAAAAGACTATACTGGTCCACCTTTAAAAATTCTTTTTGGTTACAGGAGTCTGTTCCTATCAGGAATAGACCACCGACGAGTATAGAATATAATATTCTTGATGTTTTTTTCATAATATTCATTGTATTAATGTGAATAAATTAGAATTGAATGTTCAAACCTACGGAATAAACACGCGGCATAGGATAACGACCAGTATCCAAACCGGTATAGAGCACACTGCCCTGTCCGACTTCAGGATCGCCATATTTATTATATGAAGAGATACAGAATAAGTTTTGCACAGAAGCGCTAACTCGGGCACTTTGCAGGCGAACGACCTTCAACAAATTCTTGTCAAAAGTATAACCAACCTGAATATTGCTGATTTTGAAGTAATCACCTTTTTTGAGCCAAGCATCAGAACCACGCATGTTGTAATTCAAATCGAGGAAGGACAATCTGGCATATTGAGCATTCGTACTGTTTGTAGGAGTCCAGGCATTTTGTGCAACCTCTTTCAAAAGGTTTGGTGTAGTACCGTTATCACTCGGGAACATGTCGGTTAAGGTCATCGCAGAGTATGAATAGATCTGTGCGCCATAAACACCGTAGCCGTAGATCATAAAATCCCAATTTTTGTAGGAAGCATTGAAGGTTAAACCATAGTTCAACTTAGGAAAACCATTGCCTAGGATAGTCATATCTTTTTCATCAATGAAACCATCACCGTTTAGGTCCTTATATTTATAATCACCAGGGACAGTCTTTGATCCATTATTGTATCCGCCCGTGTGACCCGCAGCGATAGCAGCAGCATTGGCTGCATCAATCTCGGCCTGGTTCGTGTAGATGTGATCTACCTTGTAACCATAGAAAGAACCAACGGCATAACCTTCACGCATGATGGAGTGATTGTTCCAGTGAGTTCCGGAAGGAGCACCAATTTGACCCTGGTTAGAACCATCGCCGGTTGCACCTGTGTTTTCAAAGAATATATCTAAACCACCAATATTTGAAATTGTGTTTTTCACATGCGAACCTGTTGCTGTGACACCGAAATTCCAATCCTTATTGATTTGCTTTTTGTAATTTATGCTGAATTCAACACCTTTATTGTCAATTCCACCTAAGTTCGTATATACTTTATCGTAACCCGATGAAGGGCGTATATTCAACCAATTCAACAAATCTTTAGATGACCTGGTGAAATAATCGATGGTAACGTTCAAACTATTTTTGAGTAACCCAAGGTCAATACCGATGTTTTTTTGTTCATTGGTCTCCCATTTCAACTTGGTATCAGCTAATGTTTTAACAGTGCCGACGACTGGAATTCTTGATGATGAACCAGCTCCTAAAACGCCATTTTGCGGATAATAAAAGTACTGAATATTGGATGAAGTTAATGCGGCAGTTGCCTGATCACTATTCTGGTTACCTGAGTTTCCGGTTTGTCCCCAACCTAAACGAAGTTTCAGGTTGCTGATCGTTGGAATACTTTTCAGGAAGCTCTCCTCTGAAACGCGCCATGCCACTGCTGCTGACGGGAATGTACCCCACGTGTTATCCACACCAAATCTGGAGGAACCGTCACGACGAATCGTGCTGGTTAAAATATAACGATCCTTCAAACTATATTGTGCACGACCAAAGTAAGACAAATTATGGATTTCCAGATTATAAGCTCCATCACCTGATCTTGCTGTAGGAAGGTTGGTCAAATTAATAGCACGGATGTTATCGCCGGGAAAATCATTACCTGCTGCATTGCTCCAGTTTCCGAACTCTTTGCTTACAGAATTACCGGCCATCAAAGTCACATTGTGAACTTCATTCTGCCAATTGTAGGTCAAATAACTTTCGAGCTGAACAGTATTATAGTTGCTATTGTTGATTCCAAGATAATATTTGGTATCGTAATTATACAATGAAACCTGTGTTACGCCGTCGGGCATGTAACGTTTTTTATTACCCCAGAAGTTATACCAGTTGTCTGCCGAAAAATTATAAGATCCTACTGTTTTAAAAGATAACCCTTTTACCAACTTAATATTGGCATAAGCACTGATAATTGTCTGGTTGTGTTTGGATACACCGGTTTGTTCCATTTGTTCAGCAACAACGTTACTTCCCAGATTTCCATCGAAAGAACCTACATTCCCCTGAACTGGAGTACCATAAGTTCCATTCGCGTTTCTAACGTTTGGACTTACAAGGACGCCAGTCGCTGGGTCAACATAATCCATCGTGGGACAAAGGAATGCCATATCACGGATAGAAGAAAGGTTACCATTATTCCCGAACCCAGCATTGTTGCCATGCGATTCACTATGAATAAAATTGATGTCTCCACCAATTTCAAGGAAATCAGCCACTTTGCTAACTATACTTGCACGGGCGGTTATCCGTTTGGCATTCGAATTAATCACAATACCGTCGTGATTCAAATAACTTAAGGAGAAGAATTGCTGGGTTTTTTCAGTACCTCCCTGGGCAGAAACAGTATATTGCTGTCTAAGGGCAGGACGCGTCATTTCCTTTTGCCAGTCAATGTTCTTTCTTTTACCATCGTATTGTGCAGAAAAAATCGGATTAGCCAGAATAGTACCATCATTCGTACGGGCTTGACGGATATTTTTTGCATATTGCTCTACATCGCCAACTGCCAATGTTGCAGCCAAATTTTGGACACCAAAGTCAGCCGTAAAATTAATACGTGCACTACCTACCGCACCGTGCTTGGTCGTAACCATGATCACACCATTGGCACCAGCCGAGCCGTAAATGGCAGTAGCAGAAGCATCTTTCAGAATCTCAATATTTTCTACATCACTAGGGTTAAGAAAGTTGGCGTCTTTACCCACTACGACACCGTCAATTACATACAATGGTTTGGTATCACCATTAATCGTTGCCACTCCACGGATTTGAACAGCACTGTTTGCATCAGGAGAACCGTCTTGTGCTGAAACCACTACTCCCGCTGCCTGACCTTTCAAACCTTGCAAAATGTTCGTAGGTACTTTTTTCATCATTTCCTGAGTGTTGACTGAAACAACGGAACCGGAAATATCGCTTTTCTTTGAAGTACCATAACCAACAACAACCACTTCATCTACTTGTAAATTGTCAGGGGAAAGCTTTACATTTATTTCCTTTTTGTTTGTAACTGGAACCTCCTGAGTTTTATACCCAATAAACGAAAAGGTCAGAGTTGATTTAGGACCAGCTTCAATCTGAAATTTTCCATTAAGATCGGTAATAATTCCTGAAGTTGTTCCTTTAATAACTACATTCACACCCGGCACCGGACTTCCACTTTCGTCAGTTACAGTACCTTGTACTTTGATGGATTGCCCAAAACTCCAAAGTGACAACAGTAGCAATGGTAGTATAATGAGAACTACCTGTAATAACTTGTTTTTTTTCATACATTTAATTTTTTTAATTTTTAATAAAGTAAATTTATGGCACTATCGGCAATTCTTTTCCGACAAAAGCCAGTTGCTTGTTAGCCAGACTACTAAGGATCTTTATTCGTATGCATATTCTGTTTGGGTTTAATTATTTATTGATGTTGCAAAAATGAAAAAGATCGCTGGCGCGGACTCTATATTATAGCTATTTGATTCTATTTTCTGGATATATTTGAACAAAAAACTATTTACCTAAGAACGTTTAAGTACCTTAAATGCAGTTAATTATATTACTGATTCTGGATTTAGGGAAATCTGAACTTCTATTGTGCATTTCTGATTTGAGATAAGATCCAGGTTGGAATTGAGCCACTACCCATTTACAGGTGGTAAAATTGCTAACCAGTGCCAGCCTGGGTAATTATAATAGTCATATTTATTATATTGTATAGGTAACCCGCTAATTTTCATGGCAAAAAAGAAAGGGATCCGAACGATTTGTAATCGGTCGGTATCCCTTCCAGTCAACTTACACACATTCACTAACTACCAATTTTAATAATATAAAAATAGACAGAGTTACAGTGGCAGACTCTAAAATATAGCTATTTGATTCTATGTTTTGGATAAAATTGATTAAATGGACAGGAGACATATTAGACCTGAACCTTAACGATTCGCTCATTCCCAAATATCGGATGGCGATTTACCGAATTGCTTCCTGAATGCGATTCCGAAATAGGTCAAACTGGCAAAACCGCAAAGTTCACCTACTTCGGTAACTGTGTATTTCCGTGACTGCAACAATTCCACTGCATGATTGAGCCTGACGGTTTTGATAAAATCAGTTGGCGATTGGTCGGTAAGTGATTTAATTTTTTTGTAAAGTAGTGACGAACTAACATTCATTGCTGCAGCGAATTCCTCCTTGTCGAATTCGGTTTTGGAAATGTTGCCCAAGGCAACAGCTAACATTTTCTTTGCAAATTTATCGTTGAGTTCGTTTGCAAGAATGGGTTCGGTTGAATCTCCATTGATTAGTTTCAATGCCCTTTCTCTGACAACCTTCCGGTTGCGGATAATCGACTTGATTCGCTGAATCAAAAGATTCATGTCGAATGGTTTGGTCAAATAATCATCTGCTCCCAGTCCCAAACCATGCAACTGATCGGTCTTTTCAGACAAGGCCGTCAGTAAAATCAGGGGAATGTGAGAGGTTTCGTACGTTGATTTCATGATCTTGCACAACTCAAAACCGTCCATATTTGGCATCATAACGTCCGACACGACCAAATCAGGGATTTGTTTCGAAATGAATTCCCATGCCTTCTTTCCATCAACAGCTGTAAACACCTTAAAATCATCGCTAAGGATGCTCTTCATGAAATTCAGAAGATCGCCATTGTCCTCAACAATCAACACCTTCATCACTTTTGAAGCTTGATTCTCAGTTTCTGATTTTGCTAGCTGTGAAATGTCCATTATATGACCAGATACTGTTGGAATATCAATAGGCGCATCCGAAGTTAGTGACTTCCCCGAAATTGATTTGAACGGAATTACGACCTGAAATGTTGATCCGACATTTTCCTGACTTTTGCAACTGATGTTTCCACCATGCAAATGAACTAAGTGAATATTCAGGAATATAAAATTCTATAAAACCTGAACTACAAAAAAATCTATAAGGTCCAAATCCAGACCATTTATTAACCCTTGGGCTTGTACATAATGAAACTAAAGCAAATTGTGAAGATTTTAGAACATTATGAATATCAATTTGGCTTATATTTTGGCAATAAAGATCATTACCTGATATTGTTATATCTGCTTGTTTTGGTATATCAGCATTAGCTTTTATTTGTGTTGTTGTTCTTCCACCATAGGCACTTATTGTTAAATGC
>CAIYPA010000296.1 GCA_903927965.1 uncultured Bacteroidia bacterium
CATCGCCATTGCAGGGCACTTCCCTCAACATAGGCATTTGTATATTTGTGGTCGAAATCAAGGTAGGTCAATTTTAAAGGTTTGAAATCTTTTGAAAACGCACCCAAACTGTTTCGCGGATGAAAATATTGGGTCTCAGTATTCCAGGTATTCCTGTAAAATTGGGAATGTTCCGCAAATAGTTTTGCATCCTCCTCATAGCCAAGAGCTTTAGCCAATTTTGAAATGGCATTGTCTGCATAGGCATATTCCAAAGTTTTACTGACTGCCTTGTCCATAAAGTCATCGGGACAATAACCATATTTCAGGCAAACATTCATCCCGCCCCTTGGTTTGAAACCTTCTTTTGGCGGATCGATCCCAAGTGCGGCTTTGCGCATCGCGTGGTAGGCAACGTCAACATCAAAATCGCGGATTCCCTTCTGGTATGCTTCAGAAATGACAATATCAGCTGATGCCCCAAGCATCGAACCGGTATATCCGTATCCGGAAGGCCAACGTGGAAGAACACCACCCTGTTCACACATCCTCACAAGCGAAACCATCATATCACGTTGATCTTTAGGAGATATTAAAGTAAAAAGCGGATGGATCGTCCTGAACGTGTCCCAAAGCGACAGGTCGGTAAAATACCTGAAATCGGTCGTCTGATGGACTTTCTTGTCAAAACCCATATAATCGCCATTTGCATCGTTAAACAGGGTCGGCATCTGGAGCGAACGATAAAGGGCCGAATAGAAAATCCGTTTCTGGTCATCACTACCACCTTCGATTTTTATGGTGGACAGTTTTTCTTCCCATGCTTCTTTGGCTTTGGAAACCAATTCATTAAAAGGGACATTCCCGGCTTCGGCATCAAGGTTGGCACGGGCATTTTCGATATTGACATACGAGATTCCCATCCGAAGCTCAACAACCAAAACGGTATCGGTTTTTGTAAAAGACAAGTCTGTCCCCAATTTGTCACCTTTTGCATTCAATTGACAGACTGATGGATCATTGTCTGTCCAAACCTTGAACCCTGAAAACGGTCGATTGAACCTGGCTGCAAAGTAGATTTTCTCCCCTCCATATCTACTAGCAAATGAGCCAAATGTGCGGATTGTGCCTGTGACTTCATTTTTTTCAGGATTGACCGTCACCTCTCCTTCCGTTGTTTTTCCCTTTCCCAACGAACTTGAGACATCGATCAGGATATGTGGCTGTTCTTTTCCTGTAAAGGTATAGCGATGAATCCCAACACGTTCAGTGGCAGTCAATTCAGCCAGTATTTTCTGGTCCTGGAATTCTACAGCATAATATCCCGGGAACGCAACTTCATCCTTATGCGAAAACCTGTGGTGGTGACCTTCACGGTATTTGTTTGAACTTTTATCGCCAACATTCGGGATTACCCTGAAATGGCCCCCTTCATAAGCACCCGTTCCAACCATACGGGTATGACTAAAACCCATCATCTTGTGATCGCCATAATAATAACCGGCGGTACTGATGCTTTTGCCTTCAGCGAATAGCGGATCGAGAAAGAATTCGGTATCTGGACTTAGCCTCACCATACCAAAAGGCCTCGTAACGCCTGGAATGTCATCCGCACTCGTATAAGTTGGGAATCCTCCTGTGCCGATAAACGGATCGACCCATTTTCCAAATTCTCCAGGTTTAAACGGGACAGGCATTTGATTTGGTTTTGCTGAAATGGTAATTTGATACCGGATATAAGACCCGATCACAAATAATGAAATAAGTAGAAATAAGGATATAAATAGAAATATCAGATACTTAAAAAACTTCTTCATATTTTCATTGATTTTTGAAAAACCTTTAAACAAAATTTCAACTCCTAATCTATTAAGTCCTTAACAGGACTACAGTTCAATATTCGATTTCTGTTTCTATCCATATCAAGTCCCTAACGGGAC
>CAIYPA010000297.1 GCA_903927965.1 uncultured Bacteroidia bacterium
GCCCGGGGCTAAAGCCACTGGGGAATTCATAGCCACCGGGGAATTCATAGCCACCGGGGAATTCATGGCCACCGGGGAATTCATGGCCACCGGGGAATTCATGGCCACCGGGGAATTCATGGGATTTTTCCATTGGATCATGAAATAGACTGCCGGAATACTTCCCTGATTTTCAATTTTTAACAGATCAGTTGCATTTGCAAGGATCACACTGCCAGGAGTCAAGACCTTTTTTTCGCCATTGATGGTCTGTACTATTTGTCCCTCCTTTAAAATCAGAAGTTTATCATACTTTAGCTGGATATCCTTCCCCGGTGCAACCTTTCCGGGATTAAGGGTCGTGGCATGAATCTCTATGTAATTTAGATGATTTGTAAAACCCTTCATGAATTCCCGCGTCGCACCAAATTTTGTGGTTACAACTTTTGTCTTTTCCCAATCAAAGCTTTGTGATAGGAACGGGCTCTTATCGCCTGCAAAGCCGTTATCAAACAATAAGATAAGAAGAATTGCTGAAAGAAGTGATTTCATTATGTTGGTTTTAAGACCTTCAAGGTTTTAAAAACCTTGAAGGTCTGTTTAATATATAATATTTATAACTTTGGTTCCCACCCTTTTTCGTAGGTCCTTCCCCAAAGTTTCTGTGCTTCCTTGTCGCCGATGATGTGGCCGTTTTTAGGGTCAACATGGATGTCGCGGCCAACGCGCCAGGAAATATTGCCCAACTGCATGGCTAAAATGCTCTTGAAACCTAATTCAACATCACAGTTCGGTTTGCGGTGGTTGCGGATGGCATCCAAAAAGTCGGCAACATGTAGGCTGTCCATTCCCAAACTTGGACTTGCGGTATTGCGCCCATCGACAGCACCTTCCACAATAAGCGATTTCACATCGTCGATCAATTTTCCCCCAAGGTCATAAACTTTGTAACTGTCACCGCCCGTATCAAGGCTTCCGTTTTCGCCATAGAAAATAATTCCCCTATCGGCACCCTCAATTTTGCGACCATTGGAACTCCTGTTTTCCCACATTAACGAAACACGTCCCGGGTAATCCATTGTAATAATTTGCGTATCGGGCGTTTCCCAATCATCTTTGTAATTGTAACGTCCGCCAACCGAAGTTACGCGAGTCGGGAAATCAACTCCAAGTCCCCAACGTGCCACATCGACTTCATGCGTACCATTGTTAAGGGCTTCGCCTGTGCCCCAATGCCAGAACCAGTGCCAATTGTAATGGATCAACCCATCTTTGTAAGGAACACGTGGGGCCGGACCCTGCCAGAGGTCGTAATCAAGCCATTCGGGAACCGTGCCAGGAGTGAGAAAATTGGCTTTACGTGTGTTGGTGTACCAGGTCTTGGCAAGATAAACCCGCCCAATAATTCCGTCATGCAACTTTTGAATCCCCTGCATAAGGACAGGTGCCGACCTGCGCTGAGCGCCCATTTGGACCACGCGGTCGTATTTCCTGGCAGCTGCTACTGCAATTTCACCTTCATTTGGATTGTGGCTTAATGGTTTCTCGACATAAACATGTTTTCCAGCCACACAACCCATGATCGTAAGCGGTGCATGCCAATGGTCCGGCGTGGCAATATAAATCGCATCAATTGATTTGTCTTCCAAAACTTTGCGGCAATCCTTTTCCATTCTTGGTGCAGTAGCCTGACCTCCTTTGGTAACAGCATCAGCGGCTTTTGGCATCGCCCTTGAATCCACATCACAAACAACTGCAACTTCTGCATTTTTCTGCTTTGCAAAAGTCCCCGCCATACTGGTTCCCCTACCGTTCAAGCCAATCATGGCAACATGTATCCTCTCGTTTGCCCCGATGATATTCACGTAACTCTTGGCACTAAACCCAAAAGCAGCCCCACTAACTGCAATCCCGGCTGAAGAAGCAGCCGCCCTTTTGATAAAATCCCTTCTGTTGTCCATAGCGATATTATAATAAATTGATTTTGATGTTCCTGAATGATGCAACGCCACCATGTTCCTGTAACAATATTTTACCTTTTTCGACCATACCAAAAGCAGGGTCTGTTTTGTTGAATTTACTGGTAGCGACCGCGTCGGTAAAACTTTTACTTCCACGGGTAAATTCGAGGATTTTAATCCCATTGAGCCAGTGTTCCACATTTTTCCCTTTTGCAATGATCCTGATTGTATTCCACTGACCAGGAGCATTTACTTTTTTCACAGTAGTATTTGGAGTCAACACATCATAAAATGAGCCACATAAATGGTTATCCTTCTTATTGTCCTCAGCCAGTTGATCATCCAGGACCTGATATTCCATACCAAGGTTCCCGCCAATCTTGTAATTGGTATAGAAGTATTTGATCCCGCTGTTGCAACCCGGTTCGATGTTAAAATCAACCGATAACTCAAAATCCTTGTATTCGTTAACAGTTACAATGTCGCCACCTTTTCCACTTTTGACGGTCGTTATTGCACCATCCTTAACCTCCCACCCAGCGGAAACGGGTTTGCCACTAGAAGTTGTCCAACCGTTTGTGGTTTTTCCGTCAAATAAAAAGACCCATCCATCCTTGATCTCTTGTTTTGACAATTTGGGTTCCTGAGCCATTAACAGACAGTTAGTGCCCATCATTACCAATAATAAAGTCAGAATTTTTCGTTTCATTTGGTTGTTTGTATTAGAAGGTTACAAATATAGTTTTTAATAATCTGCAAAACATTTCTGATTATAAAATCAATTCATACATTTGTAAAGTACAATGCATTGGATTGTAAATCAGCTTTTATGGAGGATGATCTCAGTTTATGGAATAAAATTCGGAATAGTGGTGATACGCAGGCCTTAAAGATATTGCATGACCGCTACTACTACCAGTTGTACTTTTATGCCCGCAAAATCTACAACAATGCCTATGAATTGGACGAAGCTGTGGCAGATTGTTTTATCAAACTCTGGACCAAACGCCAGGACATCCTGATTGACCGTTCTGTTCGCTCCTACTTATTTTTGATGTTACGCAATGGCCTGATTGACAGCCACCGTAAGAAAAAAGGGATCTTGTTTTCGGAAGTAAATGCCCTCCCTGAAATTCCTGAAGAAAGCTTTGAAAGTGAAGCCGACCAATTTGCCAGACTATATATGGCTATGGATAAACTCCCGGAGCAACGTCGAAAGATTTTGGAATTGGCCGTCTATGATTCTGCAACATACAATCAAATCGCCGAAAAACTCAATATTTCTGTCAATACGGTAAAAACCCAGATCGGCCGTGCCTATCGTTTTCTAAAAGAAGAACTTGATCCCAAAAGTTTCCAATTGTTATTTATCCTTCGTAAGGGATTGCCAAATAAATAATCTATCCAGTATTTTTTTGCCACGAAGCCACGAAGGCACGAAGTTACACTAAGAAAGAAAATATGATTAAAACAGTTGAAGTACAATTATAATAAATTGATATATAAACTATTACAATACATTTACTGCCCCTGTACCACCTCATTTTCTATCCTTTAATTCCTTAATTTCTTCATTCTTTAATTCTTTCATTTTTACCTGTCACCCTATTTCCAAACTTTTCCGTCCTAACCTTAGAAACGTGAAAAAAAATGACTGATCACAACGATGTTTTATGGGAAAAAATAGCCGGGAAGCTCCACGGGGAACTGACCGCCGAAGAGGAATTGGAATTCAATGACCTGATTGCCAATCCTTCCTGTAAGCACGAATTTGAAAAGGCACAAAAAATCAATGACCAGCTCAAGAAAACAGGGCAAATCACACCCCACCAAAAGGCGAAATCGTGGTCGAATATTGAAAAATCAATAAAGTCAAACAAGTTACTTTGGGTCGGTACAGCCTTGAAATATGCAGCTATCATTGTAATTGCCTTTATGGCAGGTAATCTGATCCAGCCAAACATTCAAAAAGAGCCAGAAATCCGGTTTTCAGAGATCAAGGTTCCATTTGGCCAGATGAGCCAGTTGACGTTAAGCGATGGGACAAAAATCTGGTTAAATTCTGGCACGACCCTGCGTTATCCGGATCGGTTTGCAGAGGGAGACCGTAGTGTTTCAATTGTCGGCGAAGCATATTTTAAAGTCGCCAAAATGCCGGATAAGCCATTTGTCGTAAACACATCCCAAATGAAGGTACAGGTCATGGGCACTTCTTTTAACCTATCGGCTTATCAGGAAGACAATTCAACAACTGTCACCCTTGTGGAAGGAAAGGTGGCTGTCCAAAGCATTGACGGCAAAACAATCAGCAACCTTGCACCAGGTCAGATGGCGATAAAAACCAGGGACAGCAACGTATTGCAAATCAAGCAGGTAAAAACTGCTTTTTATTCTGCATGGACAGAAGGAAAGATATTCTTTGACGATGAAAAGCTGGATCAGATTGCTGTTAAATTGGAGAGATGGTTCAATGTAGAGATCTCCTTTGCAGACGAAAAGCTAAAATCACATCGTTTTACAGGAACAATCCTGAAGAACAAACCTGTCGATCAGATCATGCAGGTATTGGAACTCCTTGCCCCGATTCATTTCAAACATCAGGTAAATGCAAATGGGAAAGACAAAATAACCATTTATGGAAGGAGTTAAAGAAGATGGAAATACATAGAAATACTTGGAAATAATGAAATATTAATGAAGAACTATAAAAAACGTAAGTGCCTATGATAATTTAAGACTTCAAAAAAAACGGCGAAGATGTTCGTACCATCCCCGCCGCACAATAAGATTCAAACAAAACACTGTATGTTAAATTTAAATCATTCAAATTTATGGGAATTTATCGAATTACTCAGGGGGACAAAGCACCCTGGACAAAAATTTTTCGAATTATGAAACTAACTGTTATTCTGTTGTTTGGAAGTTTGATGGCGATGAGTGCCTCGACTTACTCTCAGAACACAAAGCTCAATCTCCAGGCCAAAAACGCCTCTTTGATCGACATTTTCAGGCAGATCGAAGATCAGAGCGAGTTCTACTTTTACTTTAAAAAAGAGGATGTGAAATCAAAGGAGATGGTATCGGCCGAAATGAAAGACGTACTTGTCACCGACATCCTCGATCAGGTATTGGCCAAGACCGGTTTGGAATACAAGATCATCGACCGGTATATTGTGGTCAAGGAAAAAGGGACCAAAGACCCGGTAATCGCGATGCAGCAGACACGCAAGATTTCAGGTAAAGTTGCTGATCGTTCAGGAGCACCAATCCCGGGAGTATCGGTTGTTGTAAAAGGGACAACCACAGGGATTACCACCGACAATGATGGCAACTTTGCGGTTGTCGCGCCTGTCGATGCCAAAGTGCTTGTTTTTTCCTTTGTCGGGATGAAATCGCAGGAAGTGACGATCACCGGAAAATCGACGGTGAATGTTGTTCTTGAAGAAGAAAGCATTGGTGTTGACGAGGTTGTTGTCGTGGGTTATGGATCTCAAAAGAAGGTAAACATGACCGGTGCGGTTTCACAGGTTAAAATGTTGGATGTCCTGGGCGACAGGCCGGTCATCAGTACCGCAAGTGCTTTGCAGGGAACAATTCCAGGATTGGTCGTAACTGGAGGGGCAACTCCGGGCACGTCAAAAACTTTTAATATCCGGGGAACTACATCTCTGAACGGTGGAAGCCCGTTGGTGTTGATCGATAACGTTCCGGGTGATCTTGATATGATCAATCCTGAAGACATCGAGGCAGTTTCGGTACTAAAGGATGCGGCTTCCTCTGCAATCTATGGGGCAAGGGCTGCTTATGGAGTTATCCTTGTCACAACTAAGAAAGGGACAAAGAACCAGAAATTCCAGTTGAACTACAACAACAATTTCGGATTTGAGCAGTCGATCAATCGCCCTCAGCAAGCCTCAGCCCTCGATTTCCTGCAAGGATACAAGAATACAGGATTCCTTTCCGGCAATTATTTTGCTGGCCAGAACATTGACAAATGGATCACCTATCTTACTGCTTACCAAAAGGATCCATCGCAATTTACTACAACAGGTGATGGCATTTATATTCCCACTGTCGATAACCCCACCAATATCCGTTACTACCTGAACGAAAAAGACCTGTATGCCAACATGTTGGACAAATATGGATTTCTTCAGTCACATAACGTTTCAGTAAGTGGCGGAACGAGCAATTTATCCTATCGCCTATCATTGGGTTACAACGATGAACAGGGGCCGTTACTGACCAATAAGGACAGCTACAAACGTATCACAACCGATGCCTATATCTCGGCAGACATCACTGACTGGTTGACCACATCAATGGATATCCGTTATGCAAGCAGCGATAAATCAATTCCATACGAAGTATCAGGAAGTCTTTATGGGATGAGGATCTGTATGTTGACACCAGAAGGTGAAATGGCTGCCAGTAATGGGAAAGTTCTTCCGATGAATACGCCAAAGAATATGCTCCTCAAATCTGCTCCGGCAATCACATTGAACAAAAACCCACGTATCTTGTCGCGGACAACCTTTAAACCGTTCAAAGGTTTGGAAGCTGTCCTTGAATATACGTTCAACAATCAGTCGTCAGATTTTAAGCAGTTCAATGCTCCCTATGAATACACTTCCATCCAACTTGACGATTCGTTCACTGCAACCAATGTGTCGCAGTACTGGAATACAAAATCCTCGACAGATTACAATGCACTAAATGCCTATGCTACATATTCTTATGATCTGATGAAGAACCACCATTTTAAGTTAATGGCAGGTTTCAATCAGGAAAAGAGCCGTTACGAAGAGCTGAACGCCAACAGGAAATACATGATCAACAATGATTTGCCTTCGTTCAGCAGTGCAACCGGTGAAACAAAAGTAACCGATGTATATTCCGAATATTCGGTCAGGGGCGGATTCTTCCGTTTCAACTACGATTACAAAGGCAAATATTTACTTGAAGCCAATGGCCGTTACGATGGGTCCTCAAAATTCCCGACAGATAGCCGTTTTGGATTCTTTCCTTCAGTTTCGCTCGGATATAACCTCGCCAATGAAAATTTCATGAAATGGTCGAACAAATATGTGAATGTACTGAAATTGAGGACGTCATGGGGACAAATTGGAAATCAGGCAATTAACCCATATGCCTACATGCCTTCAATGGCTTCCTATCTGGCCAATTGGATCCAGGGTGGAACACAACCAACAACATTGTACGCACCCGGATTGGTTAGCAGCAGTTTTTCATGGGAAACTGTTCAGACTTTGGATTTCGGATTGGACCTGAACATGTTCAATTCCAGACTTCAAACGACATTCGACTGGTATAAGCGCGATACAAACGACATGCTAGCACCGGGTATGGAACTGCCTGCAGTTGTAGGAGCTGCTGCTCCGCTTCAGAATGTTGCAAACCTTGGGACAAAAGGTTGGGAACTCAATGTGTCGTGGCACGATAAAGTTGGGCAGGTCGGTTACAATGTAGGGTTTAACCTTTACGATTCCCGCTCGCACGTCACCAAATATGCCAACGCTTCAGGACTTTTGAACAGCTATTATGAAGGTCAGGAGATTGGCGAAATCTGGGGTTATGTAACGGATGGTTTTTATACTGTCGATGATTTCGCAAGTACAACAACCTGGAAATTAAAGGATGGCATAACCACAGTTCAGGGATACAATGTAAAACCTGGGGATGTCAAATTCAAAAACCTGAATGACGGAACCAATTCCACCAACCAGATTGATGCAGGTAGCAGCACCTTATCTGATCCGGGCGACCGTAAAGTGATTGGGAACAGTTCTCCGCGTTACCAGTTTGGTGTGAACGGC
>CAIYPA010000298.1 GCA_903927965.1 uncultured Bacteroidia bacterium
CGGGGATAATGGATTTCATTTCTGCCTTATTTGTGATTTTTAATTGGCAACAACCATATCGCTAAATTAACGAAAATGGTTATATTTAAGGTGCACAATCGGAATTAAATTTGAAAGATTATCTCCTGAGCGATTCATGATGTTCCAATTCCTCGGATAAGCAATACCAAAACAAGAAGCTCTGTGGCAAAACATTGTTCTGGATGACGCCACCAACTTCCAAACGGCTTGTCCTCCCCGTCCGAAGGAAGTCTTGCACTTTTCCGGACATTCGGGCGCGGACGGTTTGGCTTCCACATCCGAACCCTGGGTGGCACGGCCCGAGCCACATTTACGCTTTGACTGTGTTTTGGTTCGGGACCGCTTACCCAGGGCTATTGATATTTATCCCTTACAAGGAACTGACCGCGGTGGGATTTTGAAACGTTTCCGAATTGGTAGTAATTGACTATCCGGTTTTGGAAATCCAGACAAACTTTAAGCACAGTCAATACACCGTAGGTGTTAAAATATTGTAGAATAAATAATTAACCCATACACAAAGGCGCAATCAGAGAGTCGTTGAGAGAGCGAATGATCTATGCGCCGCAAAGCAAACGCAGTCCGTTGGCCAAAGAATTGGAAAGTACGTAAGCCGAAGAAGGGAGAATAGAAACCGGAACAATCAAAATTTTGGATTGCGCCACAATGTTTTAAAAGCTGCATGGCGATACCAAGCAATATAACAGCACTTTCCCGCTCAGGACCTTTCATGTCCAGCATGAGTTTTGGAGTGTATGTTTGTAAAAAAAGATCAACAAGGGTGTCACTATAGCGGTTTTTCGAAACAACAATTTACTAAGCGGAAACAAAAGGTTGTGAGACATCTATATGATAAATTGAGAGTTGGGTAATTTTGGGTATTCGCATCAAATTTTAAAGAAGCTATATGATAATCGTTTTCAAAACTTAGTTTGTTATGATACCTTTGCAATTCTTAAAAAACGATGGTTCCATTATGATAAATTTCAGGTTTTCAGGTCACGACACTTTTATTGTCAGGACGTTCTGGCCAAAAAAAGGATATGATTTTCTTAACAATGGAGGCAAATTCAGTGCCGATGACGCAGTTGTTGACCTGGGAGTCGGGAAAAACATGGTTTCATCAATGGCCTATTGGATGAAAGCCTTTGGTCTGACACGTGAAGATACCTACGTATTGACCAATTTAGCTGATTTTCTTTTTAAAGATACTGGGGCTGACCCATATCTTGAAGATATTGGCTCGATATGGCTATTGCATTATTTTTTAATCAAAACCGGATATGCCTCTATTTATACACTAATATTTAATGAATTAAGAAAGGAAAGATCTTCCTTTAATAAAAATCAGCTCGTTTCATTTCTTAAACGGAAATATGCAGAAAACGATGATAGTCTATTAAACTCAAATACAATTGACAAGGATATTTCTGTTTTTACCCGGCTTTACAAGAAGGCTGATTTCCGTTCTTTATCAAAAGATTTTGAAGATGAAATTAATAGTTTAATGATTGATATTGAACTTGTTGATTTGTCAATCGAAGAAGAAACAAAAGAGGACAATAAGAAGGAAAAAGTGGAGTGGTATCATTTGAATGGCGAAAATAGAAGCACATTGCCACCTGCGGTTCTTTTATTCTCAATTTTAGATAATTTTGAAGGTTCAAAGAATATTGCTTTTAAAAGATTGGAAATTGAACTCAATAGTCCGGGAATGGTTTTTCTTATAAACAAAGATTCGCTGTACAAAAAATTAAAGGAGGTCGAACAATTGTATCCTGGAATTACTTTATCAGAAACCGCTGGAAATATCGTTTTGGTATTGCCCGATGGAATTGATAAATGGGAAATCTTATTAAACTACTATGCAAACTAAATATTTTTCCCCATCGGTTAATATTCAGCGGGATAGGGATAATGCGCTAAATTATATTCCTACAAGGAATGGGGAAAAAGCATTCCACAAGATTGTTTCTTCGTTTTCGCATGGCACCAAATCTTTCAATATCATTGGGGCGTATGGTTCAGGCAAGTCCTCATTTATTCTTGCGTTAGATAAAGTTCTGAATCACAAAGCAGATTATTTTCAAAATCCTTTTGATGGAGAAATCGATCGTTTCGAAACCACTTTAATAGTTGGGGAATATGCTTCCTTCAAGCAAATATTCTTTGAAACCTTTGACATCGAACCGACTAAAAACATTTTTGACAATTTAAAATTAAAGGTAGAAAAGAAAGCTGAATCAAAAATAGGTCAACTGATTGTTGTTGATGAATTTGGAAAGTTTCTGGAGTATGCCGCTAAAGAAAATCCTGAAGACGAGCTTTATTTTATACAACAATTGGCTGAGTTCACAAATACAGCCAACCTGCCAATTCTGTTCATTACAACATTGCACCAAGCTTTTGAGGATTATGCACTTGGTTTGACAAAACCTCAAAAGAAAGAGTGGGACAAAGTAAAGGGACGACTCGCAGAAATTTCATTTAATGAACCAGTAGAGCAATTGTTATTCTTGGCCTCTGAAAGGATCAGTCAGAAGTTTTTGCCTTGTTCGGTTAAGTATGAAAAGCAAATCCAGTTATTTGAAGCAATACAGGATTCTGATGCTTTTCCTATGAGGGACTATTTTACTTTTGAATTTGCCCAAAAACTATTTCCATTTGATATTTTATCTGCCTCAATTGCAACCCTTGCTTTTCAAAGATATGGTCAGAACGAAAGGTCTTTGTTTTCATTTCTTGAATCAGAAGATTATTTGGGAATAAACGACTTTACGAAGGGTAATGATTTCTACCACATCGCCCATATTTATGATTATTTAAAATACAATTTTCATAGTTTGGTGAATTCAAGGTTTAACCCCGATGCTGTACAATGGAAGGCTTTGGATGAGGCCATTCAAAGGGCAGAATCTATTTTTGACAAAGATTTTGAAGATGCGGGGCAAATTTTAAAAACCATTGGGCTATTGTCCATATTTGGCAGACAAGGACAGAAAACAAAAATGGATTTTTTGACTGCTTATGCTAAAATTGCATTAGGGATCAACAACCCTGTTAAGATCATCGATAAGCTTGAACAAAAACAGATTATCCGGTATCGTAATTATAGTCAACGGTATGTTTTGTTCAAAGGGACTGACATTGACATTAACTTGGAACTTGAACAAGCCGAAGGCCAGGTATCAAAAGACTTTTCAATTGTTCATCGCTTGCATAAACATTTTAATTTCCCTATAGTACCTGCCAAAAGGATTTTTTTTGAAAAAGGGACTCCGCGTTATTTTGTTTATGAAATTACTGAAAACCCAATCGTTAAAATACCTGAAGGACAAATCGACGGGTTCATCAATTTGGTTTTTAATCCGCTTCTGGATAAAAAAAAGATATTGGAGTTTTCGGTCAATTCAAAAGAAGCGATTCTGTTTGGTTGGTTTCAAAATGCTGATTTGCTTAAAGATCAATTGATTGAAATTGAAAAAATACAAATTGTTAAAGATAAGTGCCTAGGCGATCCCATTGCCATTTTGGAACTTAACGAAAATCTATATTCTGCGACTGAATCACTAAACAGTCAATTTCATGCATCTTTTTATGGTAAAGATGCGAATGTTCTTTGGTATTTTAATGGGGAAGAGAAGCATTTTAAAAATACAAAAGAATTGAACTTACTTCTGTCCCTGATTTGTGAAAAGGTCTATCAAAAAACGCCGAAGCTTCTTAATGAATTAATGAACAGGGAGAAAGTAAGTGGAGCAATTTCTACTGCCAGGAATAGATTAATTGGGCAACTTATTGAAAGTGGGAATGAAAAAAACATGGGTTTTGACGAAGATCACTTTCCGCCCGAAAAGACGATCTTTCTGACCCTTCTTCAACGTACAGGTATTCATCAGAAAATTGACAATACGTGGCAATTAGACAGGCCAACAGACACTACTTTTACCGATTTATGGGATGCTTCTGAGCATTTTCTTAAAAGTTGTGAAGTAGCTTCACGCAAATTGACCGAATTCATCGACATTTTAAAATCAAGGCCATATAAGCTCAAACAAGGATTTATTGATTTTTGGGTGCCAATATTTATTATCGCCAAACAAAAGCATATTGCATTTTACGAATCAGGGATTTTTATACCTTCCCTATCTGTCGATACTCTTGAAGTTGCTATGAAGCAGCCTCAGAAATACCATATCAGTACATTTAATCTAAGCGAGAATAGATTAAATATCTTCAACCGGTATCGGAATTTCTTAAACCAGATTGAAGAGAACAAACCTGATTTAGATACTTTCATCGAAACAGTAAAACCGTTCTTATCTTTTTCCAAACAATTGGTCCCTTTTACCAAACAAACCAAGCAACTCTCCAAAGAGGCAATGCGTTTAAGGGAGGCTATTTCAATTGCAACCGATCCAGAGAAGATATTTTTCGAAGACATTCCACGTGCATTAGGTTTTACGCTCAAGGATTTTGCAAACGACAATAAACTTGAAGATTTTTCATTGAATTTACAAAGTGCCGTAAGGGAGATTAGCAGTGCTTTTCCTAATTTGGTTAATCGCATCGAAAATGTGATTAGCAATACTGTTCAGAATGAAATGGTAAATTTCCCGGAAAATAAATTTTTGCTGCAGCAACGGTTTAAGGAATTGAAAAAGGAGCAAATCGAACCGAAACTTCGTGTCCTGATTCAACGGATCAATACACCTTTGGAGGATCGGCAATCCTGGGTAAGTTCAATCGCAACAGCAATCAAATCAAAACCACTTGATCAGTTTACCGATGGGGATGAGCAAGATTTTAAAATAAATTTTCCCCGACGTATTCACGAATTGGATAATTTAACCGATATTAGCCAAAAAGATATTGACGAGTCAAAGGAGGAAATACTTAAACTTGAATTGACTTCGTTTGTTAAAGGAGTACAAAGAAACTTGATTCGGTTACCCAAGGAGAAAGTCAAATTGATCGACGAGAAGAAGAAAACGATTCAGAAACTCTTAGGTATTAACGACAGGCAGACCAATATCGCATTATTGATCAAGTTATTACAGGAAGCGATTGAAAATGAGTAGGAAAGTAAGACATGTTTTAGGAATTTCGGGTGGAAAAGATAGTGCCGCCTTGGCGATGTACATGAAAATGCACCATCCTGAGATTGATATGGAATATTACTTTACCGATACAGGAAAAGAGTTGGATGAAACATATGAACTGATCAACGAATTGGAATCGTTCCTGGGCAAGCAAATCATAAAACTTGAAGCCAACCATAGCCACAAAAACCCTTTTGATCATTATTTGGATGTTTACAACGGTTATCTACCTTCCTCGATGGCGCGGTGGTGTACCCAGAAATTGAAACTTGAACCATTTGAAGCCTGGATCAAAGATGATTTGGCCATTTCGTATGTTGGTATCCGCGATGACGAAGACCGCGAGGGGTATGTTTCGACCAAGGCCAATATTCAATCTGTATTTCCATTTCGTAAGCATATTTGGAGCATGGAGATTTTGTACAAAGTATTGCACAATTCGACAATTGACCGGTTAGCAACACATTACAAAAAACATGGTTCCCCCGAGATGATGGAAAGGTATTTGGAAATAGTCTATGAACTCCAGTCATCCAAATATTTGCTTTCACAAAAATTGAAAGACCTGTTGCAGTTAAGTATCTCGACCTTTAACCACGTTGTTTTTGATTTCTTAAAAGACGAAAATTATCCGGTTTCATATATTAATGAATATTCTTTGCTCGATAACGAAGAGAGCATAGACATTAAAAAGGTTTACCAACTGTTTAAGGACAATGGCGTTAAAGTGCCGGGGTATTACGATGAAATTGAATTTGAAGTTGATGGCAAGAAAGGTGTCTATAACCGTAGCCGTTCCGGTTGTTTCTTTTGCTTTTACCAACGTAAGATTGAATGGGTTTGGTTATACGAACGCCACCCCGATTTATTTTCTAAAGCGCAGGAATACGAAAAAGATGGTTACAGTTGGATGGATAACGAAACGCTCGATCAGATTATTAAGCCTGCCCGTTTGGCCCAGATAAAACTCGATTACATAGCAACCATTCAGAAAAAGTTAAATGGCAAGAATAAATCTAATAAATTAGTGGATATTTTGGCCAGTGATACAGAGGTTTGTGCCAATTGTTTTATATAACTTTATTTTTTCTTATGACTGAAGAAAATGGAATAAGAGAAGTTGGTTTTACCATTGATGCTGGTCTAATACAGAGACTCGGCTATGAACTTGTTGGTCGAGCCGAAACAGCCGTTTCTGAACTCATAAAAAATGCTTATGACGCAGATGCAACTATTGTTGAAGTTGATTTTATTAGTGCAAATAAAATAGGAGGTACGCTAGTCATTTCAGATAATGGTGTTGGTATGTCTGAAGGCCAATTGATCAATGGATTTATGAGAATTTCATCAACAGATAAACTCCATAATCCTAACTCCATCAGATTTAATCGAACTAAAGCCGGGAGAAAAGGTATTGGCCGATTTGCTACCCAACGTTTGGGCGAAACTTTAACAATTATAACTCAAACAAAGGAAGCAGAAAAAGCAATAAGAATTATCATTGATTGGAACAGATATAGTATTGATAATGAGTTAAGTTCTATTACATTTCCTATCGAATTTGTAGATAAAAAGAAAGAAGAAGGAACAACTCTAACGATTAACTTCCTTCGTGATAGTTGGTCAATCACTGCTATAAAAAAAGTTTATCGGTATGTCTTAGACCTCTTTCAGCCAGACTATTTATCTGAGAGAAGTAAAACGAATAATTCTGCCATACAAAACGAAGTGTCTTTTAAAGTAAACTTTAATCTAGTCATTAATGGTCAAATTCAAAACATTGTAAACGAAAAATTATCAATTTTTGATAAATCCTTAGCTGTTTTTGAAGGTTATATTGATAAAGTCCATCGTGGTTCTGTCCATGTCAAAAGTGATGGTTTAAATATTAATGACATTGTTAATATTGATTTTAACAAGAAAAATGATGATTCAGATGATATCGAAAAAAGATATTTAAAACTTGCTGATGTCCATTTTAAAATACACTATTTCATCTATTCAAGACCACAGTATTATCAAGGACGAATAACAAAGCTAGAATTAAATGGCATACAAGAATTATCAAAAACTGCAAGTGGAGTTCGATTATACAGAAATGGATTTCGGGTTCTACCTTATGGTGAAACGACGGACGATTGGACAAATATAGATAGAAGATGGTCTAGCGAATCAGGTTTTGTTAATATCCCATTAAGTAATAAGAATTTATACGGTTTTGTTGAAATTACGGATCCGGAAGGAAAACTTTTTGAAGAGACAGCTAGTCGAGAGGGACTAATTGAGAATGAAGCATTTATTCAACTTTCAGATTTTCTACATAAATCTTTAATTGCTGCAAGACAACGAATTAGTGAAGGGGTTACTCTCTTTAAGGAACAACAAGTATGGGATGAAAACTTCACAGATGAATCAGAAGAAAATCAACAATCAACAGAGGAGAAACTAAAAGAATTAGAAAAAATTGTTGGCGATTTAGGTGAACAAAAGGATGATACGCAGAAGGAGCAACAAGGTTCTGGTAATGAGAAAGAGAAAAAGGAGGATAGAAAAGAAATAGGGAAAAAGCTTGTAGCTTCAATTCGCAAAGAAATAGAAGAAGCTAGTATGCTTCGTGTATTAGCGGGAATGGGTCTTACAATTGGAGAGTTTTCACATGAAGTCAAACAGTTTCAACCATCAGTTTATGGTTATATCAGTAAATTGAAGGAAGAAGATCTATCGAAAAACGCACTAGTTCAATTAGAAGGAATTAAGCTCAATTTAAACAATCTTATCGCTTACACGGGTTACTTTAATGCTACGGTTTCTCAAAATATTAATAGAGAAACTTCGCCAATAGATGTTTTGGCCATACTCGATATTTTCCAAAAAACAATTGATAATGATTTGAAGAAGAATAGTATATCTTTCGAGGTTGAGGAATGGGATTTTGATGTTATTACTGTGCCGATGCATAAATCTGAATGGAGTTCCATATTATTCAACCTTTATACAAATGCAAAAAAAGCAATCAATAGGGCAAAATCAAGTGGCAAAATCCTAGTTGAAGTAGGGGTTGATGTAAATAATATATTTCTGAACTTTCATGATAATGGAGATGGAATTCCATTGGAAAACCATAATAGAGTTTTTAATGCTTTCTTTACAACATCTACACCTGCAGGATTTGATGCTCCCAAAAATGACCAAATGATAGGATCAGGACTTGGTTTAAAAATTATTAAAGACATTATTGTCTCATATAGAGGTAGTATTTCTGTTGTTCAAGCCAATACTGGTTTTAGTACATGTATCAAAATTGAGATACCCCGTTTAATTAAAAAATAGCTAAAAAATGAAATATCTATACATTGACGATGATTCTAACGACAGAACTGAGGGTACTGTCCAAGGGTTTAATAAAGACAATTACATTGAAATTATCTTTAGTCTTCCACAAAGTTCTTGGGAGGCACAAATACATTTTATCAACGAAAAAGAAAAGGAAGATAAGCTTGATGGCTTAATTCTAGATTTAAGATTGGATGATTATCCAAACCTCGAACATAAAAAAGCTAATTTCAGAGGAACCTCGTTAGCTCAAGAAATAAGAACGAGACAAAAAGAGGGTATTTTAAAACCCTTTCCGGTGGTGCTATTCTCAGGAAATGATAAGGTTGTAAATTCATTAGAAAACTCAGGAAAAGATTTATTCGATATTTGTATCGAAAAGGAAATCATTGACGATACGACCTACATACCCTATCGCTATAAACTATATGCTCTAGCTGACGGGTATAAGATAATTTCTAAATCGGATCTGAATCTATCAGATATTTTGAATGTTGACATTAAAATTATTGATGATCGATTTCTATCAGAGTTGAATAACTTATCAGGATACCCGACCCATGTCATTGCTCGTTTTATACTAAATGAATTAATCGAAAAACAAGGACCATTAATCGATGAAAGTATTTTAGCTGCTAGACTGGGGGTTGATAAAAGTCGATCAACGGATTGGGATAAAATAATAGAGTCTCTTTCATTTTCTAAATACTCAGGTGTATTTAGTTCAGGTTGGTCTCGTTGGTGGATGCCAATGGTAGAACAGTGGTGGGTAGAATCCATTAATTCCACGTCTTATCTTCGTTCAACACCCGCAAGCGAACGAGTGAAATTGATAAATGAAAAATTAGGAATAACAAATATTTTTCCATCGGATAGAATCGAAAAATCTGATAGTGAGGAATATTGGACAGTATGTAAAGGCTATTATCGGCCTCTTGATCCTGTTGATGGCCTAATAATATACGGTCAAGAAAATCTGTATCCATGGCAAGATTCTGAATATGTTTCAATTGATGCTGCTTTACGAAGGAAGAATGTTGACAGTTGGAAAAAAGTCGCAAAAATTGAGGAAGAAAGACTTAATGAATTACAAGTGCAATTTAAAAGACCAAGATAGTTATGGGAAAGGGAGCTGTAGGTTCTGCTTTAAATAACATAGCAGAATTGCTGAAAAAAGAAAAAATTTGTGCAAATACTAAACCACTTTCAGATGCCGCCAAAGATTTAAATATTAGGAATGACTCTCCTAATATGTGGGGATATAATTTACAAAAATTAATTTTCAACAATCTTGAAGCACCAAGAGGCACTGAACCAAGTAATGTAGGTACATTAACGGCTACTCTAAGTGTCGAAATACACGAAAAAGACCTTGATGTTACTGACGTTTCTAATCGTATCATTGTAAACAAGGTCACTAACGGTTTAGAAAAAAAATACTATCTTTCTATTGAGGTTTCAGGGTTCGTCAAAGATGATTCTGAAACCATTAAAGTATTATCATATTGGCACTTAGATTTTGATAGTAATAATGAAAATGAATACGTACATCCAGATTTTCATTTGACGTTTGGGGGGAAAAACATGTCAAAAATTAAACTAGGTAACGTATTGCTTTTACCAGCTCCAAGATTGCCCCATCCTCCGATGGATGCAATTTTAGGTATTGATTTTATTATTAGTCATTTTATTAAAAAAGACAAAAGTTATAAAATTTTGAATGATCCTCAATATAAAAGCGCTGTAAAATCATCTCAAGAACGCTTATGGAAACCTTACATGCTTGCTATGGCAAACCATTGGTGTAATTTTTCATGTTCTAAATATCAAGGAGGAAGGGAATTGGCGGGAAAGTATTGTCCATCATTAATATCCATTTCTAAAAAATAAAATCCTATGTAATACAATATACAATCATAATTTGTTTTCTTCTTAACTCCACATCTTTTTATAATTTTACAAAGCAATCATCAAAGAATGAAGGGTTTTCTGTGACTTTTGAGTTAATAAAATCGAAACCACTGTTAGCATAAGCTTAAATAGACCGGTTGATGCTACGTATTTCACGTTCAACATCATTTTGTTTCATGGTTTCTAATTACTGAAATCCATATTTGATTTTGCAAACTTGACAATCCATAAATACTGAACAATTTGAGCAGCACCATTTGACGATTTAATACACATTTTACGGTATTTACTCAGCTTCTGCCAAGAAAAAAGTCATTATCAACTTTCATATTTTGATCCAAATGCGTATTCTTCCAAGTTTCAGGATTTAACATCACCGTGATATATTCTTCATAAACAGAGCCATCTAACATTTTCCCTGTTTTATTATCTCTCTGATCCGTCTGTACATCGCTATGAGAATAGACATGGATCAAGGCATCGGTAATTGAAGTAACAACATGCTTTCGAATGTTCATATATGACAAATCCAAAATTAATTTGCCCCTAAAAGGAACCCGATAATATCCATAAAGGTGTCTAACTCGGAAATTATCAGGAATTTGATAAAGCGATAAATTCCATTCACCTTCATATCTCAAATTCATTAAAATCCTAGGAAGATTGAATTTAACTTCTTCAAAATTAGCGAATTCAACAATGTTCACATTTACAAAACCATCAATGTTATTGCCAATAAGCACAAACTTTGAAAACTTATCCAGAGTTTTGCAATAAACCTTTTTTGTTGGATAGATGTTTATCATATCAGTAGAAATTAAATTATTTAAAGCCAAATATAACAAATAAAACCCAATTTTCAACTAAATTCTTTGTTTTTAAATCATAACTAAACAAAATTTGCTGCCCTTGCTCTTACTGAGTTGTCAATAATATCACATAAAGCAGAAGATGTTGTGTATCCAATTTTACTCAATCCATCAACAACTCTACCTATATCGATTCCCAATTCAATCTTATTGCTCATAATACTAAATTTATATTTGAATATTAATCAGATCAACCTCTTTTAACAATTTCACAAAGCAGTCATCATCATCAAAAAATGAAGGGTTTTCTGTAACCTTTGAGTTAATGAAATCGAATCCACCGTTGGCATAGGCTTCAATGGACCGACTAATGCTGCGCATTTCGCGTTCAACATCTTTTTGTTCCATGTTCTCTAATTTATTAAAATCTATATTTGATTTTACGAACATTGACATCCAAAGATACTGAACAATTTGTGCAGCACCATTTGAGGTCCAATCCCGCATTGGTACACCAAATGTTTTTGTATCTTCATCATCAGAAATGGGTAATGGGTTGTCTAAAGATAGCCCGATGAAAGCAGAGTAAATATAGAGTTCATAAAAATTGGTAAAGAATTTTCCAAGATCATAACTTTTTTCCCCTTTTTCGTGGAAGTCAATAGCCCCTTTACGAGCATATCCTTCAATAAGTCTTCGGTATTTCATTGAATACCTTGGTGTTTTTTTTCCTAATTCGTCTGCTAAATCAATCATATCTATTAGTTTAGGGGAGTTATTTTTGTAGATAATTCTTTTCTGTTCATTCGATTTTTCTCTGGTATAGATGGTTCAATCAGAAAAATTGATCCAATATTTTTCACTTCTTTTAATAAGCGTTCGCGTAAAGCTATATTATGGTAAAAATCGTAGCTAATAATGATACTTTGTGCAAAAACATCGCTAACCGTATCACAAAATCCCATGGTATAATTGTCACTAAATTTTGAAGTTGGAGCATCGGTAATCAATGGATGAAAATCCGATTTTCCTTTAGCAGTAACAATCGCCATTATCGTGCTCAATTTGATGAGGATAATATTTGAATCATTTATGGAGGTTAACTCAATACCATTGTTATCAATATTTTTTGGCATGTAATTATTTCCATGTTTTTTAAGAATTATTCGACCTTGGACTGATCTATTATCTGCTGTCATTCGTTGGAAATGCATGTTAGCTTCTTCTTCAATGCGTTTAATCTGCTCCTCGTAAACCTGATCACGAGTTGTTCTTGCTAATTCATAAAAGGCGTCTAAAACCTCCATTTTTTCAACGATTTCCTGATCAGCCGCTTCTCCAATAATATTTTTAAGCTTATTATTTACTTCTAGCAAATCAGCCCTATAAGTTTTGATTCTTTGGTTAATCTCAAATTGCTGTTTCTTGAATTTGTCTTTGTCGGAATCATACATTCGAAACGAGCGCACAATATCTTTTGAATCCTCTTCGCTGATTGAACTTGTTCCTAACAAATGTTTAAGTCTAGCATCATACATTTCATATTCACGCATTTCCGCTGATCGCATTTCCTCAAGTTTATCAATTCTTATTAACTCGGTTTGAATGGATGAATCAACATTCATAATGCTATTAGTTTTAAGGTGATAAGCATTGTGATATAATCCCATGAAGAATTTTTTAAAATCATTTTGAAGAAAGTCAGAATAATAAACCCGGGTATTTTTTGTACGTTCATACATTTCTGCAAGATATTGGTGAGCATGATCACCTTCTTCAAAGGCCCTATCACATAAAAAACAATGTTTATCATTCAGCATTTCATTTAAATAGGTTGCATTGGGTACATTTTCTGGCAACCTACTTTTTCGAGCTTCCTCTTGTTGTAGCTTTATTTTATGTTCGATTTTAAGATCTTCCCTCTTCTCATCGAAATCTTTTATTTTTTGCTCAAAAGCTTCAAAATATGAACCAGCATTACGTAGTAGCCACTGTTTACTAAACAAATTATTGTTAAATCCCTTTCTTGCTAATTCAAGTTTTTCTTTAGCACGTCTTGTTTTTTCAGAGGCATTTTTCAATTCTGATTTTATTTGCTCCAATTCCTGTGCATCCTTTATTTTACCTAAGAGATCATCCTTATATTCTTCAGCGATTTCTAAACTCTTTTCAACTGAACTTAAGTCATTCTCTGCATTACTTATCCTTTTCTCTAATTCTTCCTGTCTCCTATATAAGGTATTTGATTCTTCTTCATTTTTCGATTTGGATTTTAATTCACTTTTATATGCAGCCTCTGCTTGTTTGAATACTTTATATGCAACATCTTTAATAAAATCATAATGATTGATATCACTTAAAATATTGATTGCTTCTGTCAATGAGTTCTCTTTCTTGAAGTCGATTAAACTATCAACCTGTTCACCCTGAAACCATAAATAAGGTTTCATATCATTTGGCAGAAGTTTATTTGCAATTCTATCGAATGCATCAACACCCTGCATTGGCCTAAAATTCAAAATATCTTTTTTTTCAATTGATTTTATACTTATTGTTAATATCTTCCAACATTCGGGATCATTAAAATCTTTTGACTCTTTTAATTTCTGGATTGTCAGTTTCCGTTCAAGCAGATATTCATCAGGATATTCACTATTGAGTTTAAAGTCTTGTAAAACTAATTGAACCTTTGTTGTAATTTGTTCTCCAACAATGCAAATGGATTTAGCCATATCTGAGAACAAATTAATTCCAACATCAGAGGTTGAAGTTAATAGTCTTGTTGTACTATCAAATATTTTATCATAAAGCACCCAAAAGAAGGCATCGTATAGTTTTGACTTACCGGATCCATTGTCCCCAATAATTACATTGAGCCCTTTTTTAAATTCAAAGGTATTTTGCTTTAGTGAGCCTGAATAACATTGAAAATTTTCAAGAGCAATAGACTTTATAATCATATTGTTTCGCGTTTGAATGATTGATTTATTTTTCGAGCAACTGAATCAATGGATTGGTCACTTTCTAAATTCAGAATTGTAGTTTTTATTACATCAATTAATCGATTCGGTGTATCATTAAATAAGCTGATCGACTGTAGCTGTAGCTCAGTCAAACCTGTTTTCTCTTTGATTAACGGATTCTGCATGAATTTTCTAAATATTTCATTTTTATTCATGGTCTACTTTTTTATTTATGGTTTGAAAAACATTAATAAGCAATGGCTTTTATTAAATATCTTCAGTCTTATCCCATATTGTTTTTGCAGCATCCGCGTCTTTCTTTAAAAATTGATTGATTTTACGAACGGCATAATCAACAGATGGATTGTGTTCAAGGCTTAAAATAGAAATTCTTATTACGTTAATTAATGGATCAGTACAATCATCGTTTATATTTATTGTACCTACTAGTCCTTCATAATTAACCTCCCGGTCTTTTAAACTAAGGCTCTGTAAAAACCTTTTAAATATTTCGTTTTTATTCATCTTTACATCGGATAATTACGTGTTAATCTCAAATAAATCAATGTCATAATATCTGCAAACATCCATTACCATGTTTATTGCATCGTACTGATTTCTCGCCATAAATGAAAAGTCGGCAACACGATGAAGCTCATTTTCAACTTGAGAACGTTCCATGGCAAATGTTGCACTTTTTTCTTTATTTAAATCTGTTTTAGGAATAACCACCAAGTCATGAATAACAGCGAATTTTTTATCAATATGTTGCCTCAATATCCTTCCTCTGCGTTGTATAAATTGTCGCGGATTACCAGTGCTTGAACAAAATATTGCTAATTCAGCTCGAGGAATATCCACACCCTCGTCTAAACATTTCATGGCAGTAAGCACGTCAATACTTCCTTTTTCAAAAGAATCCAAAATAAATGACCTATCATCTGTTTCGCCGGTAAAACTTGCAACACGTATAGAATCATTTGTTTGCATAATTGCTTGGTTATATTGCTGAATAATATTCTCGTCATCAATACTATTATGATCTATTCCTTCAGGCACATAAACAAAAGTATATTTAAGCTCTCCTCTCTTTTTGTATTCATCCTTTATGATTCTTTTAAAAATGGTAAGCTTGTTTACCGCTTTATGAATAATCCGTTTCCTTTTCATTAAAAATTGTGTCGCTACATCGGCATTCTTAAATTTTTTAGTTTCAGAGTCAAAAAACTTGAGTAATTTAAGTGTAATATCTTTGTAATCATCAAATTCTTCATCGGTCAATTGCACAATATGTGGAAAGTATTCATATTGGCATAAAATACCTTTGGCAATGGCCTCTTCCATGGTGAAAGTATATGTATACGGAGGCTTATTCATAAAAAACTTCTCCATGGCATCTGTTCCTTCATCATCATAAATCCGTTTAGGTGTAGCAGATAATCCAATTCTTTTAGTAAATTGGGTATCAGATAGTACGTCTAAAACCTTAGGTGATGCGATATTATGTGCTTCATCTGCGATAAAAAGGGTTTCCTTAGGAATATACTTCAAAAAATTCTGTAAAGGCAATCGGGCGAATGAAACGTAGGTGGAAATTACTATAAAGGATTTATTGCCACCATATTCAAATAAAGTAGTTAGTTTACTAAGTTGTTGTTTCCAATTTGCATCTATACTTACTAATATTGGATTCTTTATGTTGAACTTATCAATTTCTTTTACCCATTGTAATTGTAAGTCATTTGTTGGCACGAGGATTATTGCCTGATAAAAACCCGTTTTATAATGCTCATTCAATAAACAATTTAGGGCAGTTATGGTCTTGCCTGTTCCAGTAGCCATTGCGAAGATTCCTTTGAAGCCATTCCCAACCCATTTTTCATATGCTTCTTTCTGGTATTCACGTGGTCCTTCTGGAAAAGGAAACCTTGGAGAATTCTGATACTTCACGAGTTCCTCATTTAATTCGTGTAAGATATCATTTGTCCGTTTTCCATATTCTCCTTTTTTTAAGTACTGATCAATGAGTACTTGTTCATTTTGCAATAATTTGTTCAAATCACTGTTCCCAAAACTGTTAAGAATTGTTTCAGTTGTTTCATTGATTGGCAGGTAATCAACAAAATCGGCATTTTTATAAAATAGTTTGTCAAAATAAGCGCAATATTCATTTATTGCAACACGGTCTTTATCTGTATCCCACGATTCTTTTACTTCAACTTCCTCAAGATTGCTGATCAGTCCAGATGCAGTGAAATTGCACGAACCTTTAAAGTAAAGCTGATTAATGCCATCGCCAAAAATACCAGATTTGTAATGGGAAATACCATTGCCATCTTTTGGGGTAATACAAACAAACTCAATTCTGTTTTTTGAAATAAGGTAGGCGAGACATTTGAAAAAGTGCTTGCCCCTATCCGATAGATCAGCAGCAAGGTTCTTCAAGTCGATTTGCTTATTTAGCAAGTCCTCATTTTGTAATCTTTGCCCTTCTAAAATCGCTTCTTTATCGGGAGTACTAAGGAATTGATTGATAATCAACCTTACATTCCCCCCATTGGCAATGAATTTGGCAAACCCAAGCGCAAGTATATTAATAGCCGATGAACTGAAATAACCTAAGAGAAAATCAAATTGTGTACTGTTTACCAAACCTTCAAGGAAAAAAGTATAAGGCTCATAATCACTGCCAGTTCTGTAAGCCCTACTTTTTGGTAGTTTGATATGTTGAAGGTTTAGGGTCATAGATGCAAAAGGATAATTTTAATAGTAAAAGTTTCAGGATTAACAATAAAACAAAAGTAATTAATATAAGATTCAATTTCAATTTTGGTCTGCATATTTATTCCTTGTTTTTATATAATCCTGTTTAAAGATATTTCGTCAATAACGATTTTCCGGACGATTCACAAAAAAATGTCCTAAACAGGATTGGCATAACTTTGGGTGGGCAATTGTGGGTCGAATAACTGATGCCATTGGCAGATAATTACCCATTTATTTCGTATGGTGCTGCACACTCGGGCTAGAAATTTCAGGAATAGGTCCTAAAAGTGTATATGCTGGTCACTTTAATGGTAATTAACATTGAATATGGTAAATAAGGTTTTGTTCGGGGGGGTGGGCCAGGGCTATTAAGGTTAAAACAGGGGAAGAATAAGGTTTGTTCCGGCATAGAAATCCTATTTTTCTCAATCCTCAGCTGGTTTGAATTACTAAAAACGGGATATCTTTCCTTTATAAGCATGGTATTGATCGAACCCGTTTCAAAAAACCTTATTTTTGTTTTCCAAACCTTAATAGCCAGGGAACAATATACATCTAAACCTTATTTACCTTATTTTCAGATATTTAATTTTAATAATGTTAAAACAAAAGCATTCGAATGATGATGTAGTGTCCGGGTGACTGGATCGGCAAATCTTTGTGTGGGCAGTTGCTTGGAGTCACCGGGACACTGCATCCTAAAGTTAGCCACCTATTTCGTAAAAGTATCATTTGGAGAACATTCCATTAAATCAATATTCTTCGTTCTAATGAGGATATCCTGAAAGTCAGACATATTTATTAGGCTTTCTTGTTACGGCGCAGATGGCATTTGATCGTTTTATGAGATTCTGATTGCGCCGCAAGGATCAGGGGAATGGTTCTTTTCTACAATAATGTAACCTCTACGAGGTATTGATTTTGCCGGAGAAATGTTTGGATTTAGTCATTTGAAAAGTAAACCAGGAAAGCTGTCCAAAAGGACATTTAATCTAAGTAAATATTTATAATATGCTATATATTAAATAATTGCATCGAAATCCCCCCTGCCCCCCTTTAAAGAAAGGGGGAGTCCCCATAATATGATTTATCTCCTTTTAAAGGTAAAATAGGTTGGGAAAATGGTCAGGTTTTACACTGATTTTCAGGTGTCTGATAAGATGAATCGGTCTTCTGCTCAGTTTTGATTAAAAAATCTTCCAATGAAATGCGTTGTCCTGAATCAAGTTGGTTGATCCCCGTTCTGATCTCTTGTTTTTGTGGATCAGATAGTTCAAGCCAGAAATCTTTCATGTGCTATACTTTATTTCAACAATTCAATTTTCTGAAGGACCAAACCATAGTGGCTACCGGGGGGATTGGCCTGGATCTTAACGCCATTCCAATCGGGCGCAAAATTGCCCGAATACAGGAGCCATGCGGTTTTACCATCCTTGCTGATAAATTTGGAGGGGATGTTGACGAAATAGGCCTGCTCCCCGAAATTTCTCAGGTAAGTGATCATTTTCCATTCCCCATCCAACCTGTCCGATTCAAGGAAATAGGTGTTCATTCTGGCACAAGTATTCCCACCATCGGTCACGCACATCAGAAACTTTTTTAGCGGGGCATTGTAAGTAACGGTAACGCATCCCATATTGTTGTCCCATTCAAGGAGCGGTTTGATCTTTTTGAAATCATTGGTCCACAAAGGAAACCCTTTTTCATCCTTGCCAGCGTAAAACTCATATTTTGAGGCATCGTTGATGTTTTCTATTGACGGGACAACCCTCAGCAGATAGATCTGATCGCCCGTGATCCAGCTGTCGTTGTAAAAACGGTACGGACTGTCGTTTTTATCGGCACCATGGGCAACCAGATATGCCTTTCCATCGGGCGAATATTGCATGTTCTTCCCAAAATCGACGAAATGGGGCGACCCAATTTTTACAGGATAGCCATTGATCCCTGTTTCTCCAAACAATGGTTTTGAGGGGGTATGGGTACAAGCTTTCCACGTGCGGCCATAATCAGTAGAATATCGAAAGCCGACAAATGGCCCCATCCAAGGCCAGTTGAATATCGAATCCCCATAATGTGCACCTCCATCTGGCGCAAGGCAATAAGTGCCATAATACCATATCTTATTGTGGATCAGGCTACCGCACGGATACCTGCCCTGATAAGGACTTGGTGATGCTTTTGACAATCCCAGGCTATAGACCTTGAGCGAAAGGGGATCATCGCCTTCAATGACTGCCTGGCCGGTTGTGGCATTTTCACCTGCCGAATTTGAGGTTTCAAACGATCCATCCAATCGTGGACATTGTCCATCTGTAAATGGGGAATAGAGATTGCCATCGTCAGCCCATGTTGGGTACCACGTATCGGCAACATGGAAACCGCTCTTGAAGCCAAGAAACTTAATCCCGGTTAATTCTTTTGATTGCTTAAAAGGGCTACCGGAAGGAACTTCGGATTTCCATACGAAGGGTTTAAAACTTAGCGTATCGGGCCTAACAAATGATGGCTGTGATTTTGCCGTAAAACACATAACCATCAGAATGACAATAATGTATAAATGCAATTTTGTTTCCATAATTGAAATATTATCTTTTGAAAATGCACCAAAAAGCGACTACTTTGCCCACTCAGCCTCCACATCGGCAATGCTCTTGGACTTTGGCTTACCAAGCAACTCATATCCAGTTTCAGTGATCAGAAAATCCTCTTCATTCCTGAGTCCTCCGAAATTCTTGTATTCCTCAACACGTTCAAAATCAATATAGTCGATGTTGTGGTTATTGGCTCTCCACTGATCGATCAGTTCCGGAATAAAATAAATACCTGGTTCAATGGTCAATACAAATCCTGGTTCGAGCTTGCGCCCCAAACGAAGGTATTTCAATCCAAACTGAGTGCTCTTGGGTTCCCCGTCGTACCCAACATACACTTCGCCAAGATTTTCCATGTCGTGCACGTCCAAGCCCATCATGTGGCCCAATCCGCAAGGAAAAAACAGGGCATGTGCACCATTGATCAGGGCATCCTCCACATTGCCCTTCATCAGTCCCAGGTCCTTCAACCCGCGGATAATCACCCTGGAAGTTTCAAAATAGACCTCCTTAAAAGGGACACCTGGCTTGAGCATCGAAATAGCCGTATTGTGACTTTCGAGACAAATTGAATAAATGTCCTTTTGCTTCGAAGTAAAGCGGCCATTTACCGGAACAGTACTCGAAAGGTCCCCGGCATAGCCCATGGCAGTTTCGGCCCCGGCATCGAGAAGGAACAAATCGCCATCTTTCAACACATTTCCATGATAATGATTGTGAAGCGTTTGGCCATTTATGGTGGCAATAATCGGGAAGGAGATTTGTCCACCCGCCTCAACTGCAATTTTAAGGACTGCTGCTGCAATCTGAGCTTCTGTGACACCGGGCTTTGCCATACGCATGGCAAGGGTGTGCATCTCAGTGCTGCGGTCGCAGGCTTTCCGTATTTCTAAAATTTCCTCTGGGGATTTGTAGTTGCGCTGGTTAACTACGCCCATTATTAGACCCAATGAGGCTTGTTCTTTTGATTGATTGGGTAGTATTCCTAGCCAATCGAACAGTTTGAGTTGATGTTCAGGACGGTAAGGGGGTAAAAAATGGATTTTTCTTCCTTTGGCAGAAGAGGATTCAAGAAAAATCCTCAGCGAAGCAATATCTCCCGATTTTGCCACACCGACCTGAAGCGCCTGATTCGCAATTGTAGGCTGTGGCCCCATCCAAACAAAATCTTCAACAGTGAGGTCATTGCCAAATATCATCTCCTCCCCTGTCTCACAATCCAATATGCCGGCCAGGGAGGGTTGATTCAATCCAAAAAAGTAGAGGAAAGTACTGTCCTGCCTGAAATGATACCCATTGTCGGTATAGTTCATCGGGCTCTCGTCGTTTCCCAATAAGAGAATCAACCCATCTCCTACCAATTTTTTGAGTTTTTCGCGCCGCTGTACGTAAATATCTTTTGAGAACATAATTTTGGTTTTTATATTTGTTTTTAATGACCCTTTAGAATAGCCATGTTGTTATTTTCTCTTTGGATTGCTATTTCTCAACCATTGTAATTTCATCTTTTCTGACTTAACTATTTCTTAAGCCCATATTAAATCACTATTATCCGTTTAAAATTGAAGCCTTTAAAGATATCGCAACTACGTTGTTTCAATAGTTCCGTAATGCATTTAACTACAAAGATTTAGCAACTACGTTGCGGAAAATAATGCTGCGTAGCAGTAAAATCTTTGTAGAATATTATTTAAAACAAAATAAAGCCACGTAGTGGTGACATAAATGTAAACTCCTCATATTATTTGGATTACAAATCTTATTTTAATTTAGCCGGACACATGTGATATTAAATACCTATCTGGATTAATAATCGTTTGTAACCTTAATAACAGCAGCTTCCTGCAACGCCAATTTTAATCTTAGGCTTTGGGGTATGGCTACTTTTATTCCACCTTCAACTCTCTTGCAATTAAGCTTCTGTTTTAATGAAACCAGGCTGGCTTTTAGTTTCCCGTTTAAGGTTGTCTTAACCGTAATTTCAGCAGGCAATTCTTTCTCATCTTTTGAAGGCAAATAAATGGCATAGATCGTATGATCCCCTTTTGCAGTGTAGGCAACTTTGCTGTCAAGGAATGGTTCAACGGGATTCGTTCCGTAGATCGCCTCTCCATTGGCATCCAGCCATTTGCCAAGCATTGCAAGGTTTTCATAGACTTTTGGTTCGAAATCTCCCTTCCCATTCGGACCCACGCCCAACAGAAGGTTCCCACCTTTTGCTACAATGTTGACAAGCAACTGCACCAGCTCTTTGGATGATTTGTAATGGTCATTCTTCACCCAACCCCAGGCTCCACCCATGGTGATGCAACTTTCCCATGGAACCATCAAAGGCTTTTCCGGTGTTTTTTGCTCAGGAGTCAAATAATCCTCATATTCACTTTGCACCCAACGGTCCACCACAAGCATTCCGGGCTGTTTGGCGCGTGCCTTTTCGGCAATCAATTTCATGTTGATATCCATGTCATAAGGATAGGTGCAAAACTCTGCAACTTTTTTTGTAATTGCCGATTTCGGCATCACCCAGCAGCCGTCCAGCCACAGAATATCAACCTTGCCATAATCGGATGTAAGCTCATTGATCTGATTTTGGGTATATTCCACAAACTTTCTCCACCGATCGGGATGTTTGGTAATGTCATAATTGGGATTCCGGTCTTTGGGAGGATAATAGGGCCACCAGAAATTGGGTGTTGTCCAGTCTGGTTTTGAAAAATAGATTCCGGTTGCCAATCCTTCTTTTCTGGTGGCATCCAAAACCTCTTTTAAAACATTCGATTTAGGATTTGCCGAGAAAGGACATCCTTTATCCGTTACTTTAAAATCGGTGTATTTGGAATCATAAAGACAAAATCCATCATGGTGCTTTGATGAATAGATCAGATATTTAGAACCGGAGCTTTTAAACATCTTAGCCCACTTTTCAGGATCAAAGTTTACCGGATTAAATCTGGACTTTGTGTTACGGTAGTCATTGCAAAACTTGTAGTAGTCGTCGTATCCATTACGGGTAATCCAATCTTCGGGACACAAAGCCCACGATTCGACGATTCCAAGTTCTGAATACAATCCCATATGGATCAACAACCCAAATTTGTAACCTTGCCACTTCCTGAGGTTTTCCATTACTTTCGGGTCTTTTGGCCATGTATATCCTTGATCATTCGACAAATTCTGTGTTAGCTTTGTGGCCAACGGATCATCTTTTGACACCACTTTTGTGTCATTTCCAGTTTGGGCAATGGTGCTGCCTTCCCAGAAAACAAGGCAAAGGAGAATTAAGGAAATTAATTTACGATTCATATCTACTGATTTTAAGTGTCCAAATTTAACAAAAAACAGGCCGGGGCATAAGTATTTGAGTCTTTCACTTTATCTGCCAGTCATTTGTGTAATAACCCGTACGTATAACCCCATCGATCCCTTTTTTGGGCATGTCGGGAGTGAATATCAGGTAATCAGGAAAACCGCTTCCCCCGGTTAAATATTGGTTTGCATCGGCTGCATGCATTCCTGAAAGACCGGTACCGGTCACCGCAGCAACCGAAGCTATTTTGCTGTCCCTGCGCGGATACATCAGGTAGGCGCCGTAGTTATCTCCCGAAAAATTTTCACTTCCGATCCTGACATTGCCTCTTGTTACCTGTATGGGACTTTCTGCCAGCATCTTATTCCATGCCATGTTGGTTGATGCATTTCCATAAATGATGATTCCTCTATCGGGATAATCCTCAGGCTTGAAGAGCTTGTCGGCAACCATGTCAACAGCCCCATTTGCCCGGTAATACCACATTTCCGCATCGTACTTTGCCCTGGCAAGGGACCACGCGTTCTCTTCACTGCTGCCTGTTGTACCGTAAACAAAGACCATCCTGTTATTGAAGGCTTCTTTGAAGGTTCCGTTTCTTAAAGTCCCTTTCTGCTCATATCCAGGCACTTTGCATGGTTTCCAGTTGTTTTCGCCACTTAGATAAAGCACTCCGTCGGCCGGTTTCTTCACCTTCAAGGTGTTGCTGTCAATATTCAGTTTGATTGAATCCCCTTTTAAATCGGATACGTCCAGCTTCAGTACGGAGATATTTTCTGTCTCTCCGCTGATCGCTGAATTCCCTTTATCTCGGCTGAACCTGATCCTGCTGTAAGCCAGCGGTTCTTTCTGCTGAACAATTGTAGCCCAACTGTATGATGATGAAACTGCCGGATTTGCAGTCGTGAAATCGATGGTATTGATTAAGCTGTCGGGCTTTATGGCGTGCCATTTGAAATATTCGAAGAGAGGTGGCCAGTCAACACTTTCATTCGACCACCAGTGGCTCCCTCCGGGATACTCGTAATAACTGAAATCCGCCTGGAACTTTCCAAGCACTTCGCACATCTGCCTGGCGTATCTCACCGGAACAGTATTGTCTTTGTCACCATGCAGCACATAAACACCTCCGGCCGAATAATTAGGAGCCAGTTCCAAAACATTGCTGCCATTGCTTGCCCGCAAGATGAGCCTGCCTGTCTGAATTTCACTCTGGTCCGGGATTTTTCCATCGGCAGAACCGTAACCCATGAGGGTAGGATAACCTGAACATGGGGCAATGGCCGCCCATTTTCCGGGATAGGTTGCACCCAGGAACCATGTTCCGTGCCCGCCCATGGAATGACCTGTCAGAAATATCTTTGACGGATCGGGATTGAATTCCTTCCTGGCAATATCCAATACCTCAAGGGCATCCAACCTGCCCCAGTCCTCCCAGTTAAAACCCCGGGGGCGGCGGTTCGTGGGAGCTACAAGATCCCCCCAATCTTTAGATTTGTATGCCCGGGCCTGACCAATCGCTTCAACCCCGGCGCCATGCACCGAAAGGAAGAGGGCGCCCCTGACTTTGGAGTCCCCACTCCGCGGGGTAACGGCAAAATACTGCAAACTCCCGTCTATGTTGCTGATAAAAGTACGGCAATAAGGCTGTTCTGCGGATACAGATTCAATTTTTATGCTGCATCCATCCATGGCTTTTTCTCCTGACAACAATGTTAATTTGCAGTCAACACTTCCCTTGTCACTTACACTTGATCCGTTAAAACTGAAAGGTGATTTTCGTGAGCTGAAAGGCAGGATAGCAGGCACTTCTGTAGTCATTATCTTTCCCTTCAAGTCGGACCTCAGCCTGAGTCCTTTAAGCGGCTTTGAAGTTGTGTTGATGATGACCACTGCACCTGTCAGGGAATCCTTCTTTTGCCCCGCCACGATAAAAGGAAGTGTGGCATCCGAAGGGCTGACGTAAACAGATGATCGGGGGAATATGAGCCTAGCGGTAATTCCCTGCGACATCATCGATGATGTCCTTGCATAGATCTCGTTCAATCCCTTCTTCAACTTGACCGGGACAAACATATAGTTTTGCTCATAAGGATCTCCGGCATGAGCTTCGCCATTAAAATAGAACATTGCGTTCCCTGTAATTTTGATGACTGCACCTTCTTCTTTCTTTGAAACATAGGTCAGGTAAATATATCCGTTGGATGCCACCCTGCCCCTGAATCTGCCAGATGAATCAGCCTTTATCTCCTGCCATGCAACATCTTTACCATCACTGCTTTTAAAAAGGATTCCGCCTTGTTTTGGCGTATTATAGCCGCTTTCAAAATATCGAACGGAAAACTGATCCGTATAAAAGGCCTGCCGCCCGTATTGGTGACAGTTGGCGATTGCCAAACCTTCACGGAAAATAAATTCAGTTTGCGCTATTGTTGTTAATGGAAAAATAATTAATGACAAAAGCAGATAAAAAAAAGCATTTCGTTTCATTTTCATAAATATTTAAGGTGCAATTTCGACTTCATACCTGCAGGAAGCTGATAGGCGGTTTGGCCATTCGCCGCTCTTTCAATACCTTCTTTAAGTTCAACTTTTTCCCTACTGTCGAGGATCATTTCACAATCCATCCCATTCGGGATAGTGATTGAAATTGTCCGATCAGATTTTTTGCCGGTCATTTCAAACTGTATTGTTCCCTTTACAGTATGTGCAAGGACTCTTAGTTCTTCGAGATCACCCGGTTGAGGGGTGAGGGTGCATTTTTCAAATCCTGGTTTTACAGGTAGAATGCCCAATATCCCATGATAGATCATGATTAGTGGTGCGACCGCACAATGGCTCCATTGATGACTTGAATCATGCTTTACCTCCCAATCCTCCTGAAGCGTGTTGTTCTCGATTACCGAATCCATTTTTCCCCAACGGTTTCTGAAATCATCAATGACGATCTGGATGGCTTTCCCTTTTGCAAGGGCCCAGTATCTCCAGATCGCATTGCAAGGGTACGAAATGCCTAATTCTTTCGGACATTCAGAGATTATTTTAAGTGCATTGCCGCTGTTGCCACCCGGGCATTGGTCATATAAAATAGCTGTTGCCAGACTCCTGTCGCAATACCGGACTTCCTTTTCCTCCTCAACCCATGGAAGATTGCACACAAAGACTTTTTTCGCTGAATCCCAGTACTTTTCAACACACGATTTTTCAAGTTGAATACCAAAATCCGCTATTTCCTTGCTCCAATCATTGTTGCCAAATTGAATACAAAGTTTACTCAAGGCATGTTGGCACATTGCAGCAACATACAGATTCAATGCACATTGCTTATGCCGTTGTTTTTTAAAGGCAATATGGTCAACCCAAACTGAGGGCACTCCTAATCCATCAACAGGTATCAGACCATCCTCTCCAAGTGATCTTTGCAAAAACTTAAAGAAAACAAGTAAACGGGGATAGGTCTCCTTCAGGGCATCAATTTTTCCGGTGTACAAAAAATAATACCAGGACTCGAAACAAAAACCGACACTATGGTCAACAATCGGACCCCATCCGGTGAGTTGCATTTGTCGTTCAATTAATCGTGCAAGCCGGTCAAATGCCGGCCAACTGTCCATAAAAACACCATCAGTACCAAGACCCTGCCCGAAAGTATTGACAAACCTGGCAGGTAAGAGCGTGTCGCCAAATGAATAGTAAATTGCATGAAGCTGATGGCTACCATCACCACTGTATTGTTGCCTTTCGCGTGCCATCCCATCGACTATGGTATCGTGGGCACAGTTGTACAGCGTATTGACTGTAGCGTCTATTAAACGTTGCAGGATTTTGTCATTGGTAAAAATTTCAGGGGTATGTTTCCATGGAAACATCCTCCTTCTTACGGCAATATTTTTCAGGTGTATCGGACGATTGTAATTCCGGATATGGAATTGTATCCACCGATAACTTTCAAAATCAAAGGTTTCGAAGACATTTTCACCCTCTTTGCAGATGAACCGCGTCCAGGAATTAAAATGAGAATTCAGAAATACCGGACCGCCTGGCTTATGGGCCTCATGTACAAGCATTTCAACAATTGTCCCTTCCGGAGCGTCAATTGTGAAAAGTGGCCAACCGACCATTTGTTCCTTACATTCAAAGGTCAGGACTACAGCCCAATCTTTCCTGGTTTCAATCTTCCATTCACCATCTTTAATTTCTTCTGCCGGTTTTCCTGCCTCGAAATCAAAAGCATCCGGCGTAATTGATTCAAAATAGTCTTCAGCAGGCCGTTTCCAATCAATCCAGGCTGCCTCACGAAGTGTAAAACCACCAATGATTGTTTCTTTCATTAACGGGACAGAACGCTCGCGCAACGAACAAATATCCCTGTTGCCCGAAATCTCCCACAAATATTCGGGTGTGCCATTGCATACGGATGGCTTATCTCCAAGTGAACCATATATTTTTGAAGTCAGCCATTTCTTGTCAGCAGTAAATCCAGGCAAATCCCAACCAAATGGATATATGCGTGCATCAAACTCTTCCTGAAATGACCGCAGGAACCAACGTTTGTAATTACCAGGCCGCCAACTGCGGGCAAGGCATGATTGCCAGCTATTGTCAGATACGATTTGAGAAGCTGAACCATCAGGCAGCTCAATGTTAAGTTTAAATATGAGTCCCGGCTTGCCCATTGGAGATGTCCCATCCCCATGGCCAAAATACAAGACAGTGCATGCGATCACATTTTCACCGGAAATAAGATAACCCGACAAGTCCAATGGGTCAGCCTCCATCCATCGCGGATCGCACGGAGCCGGCCCCCATTGGACACGTTTTCCGTTAATTGTCAATTTATACCTGCTATCTGCCAGAATATACCCGGAAGCCTTTTTGGGGGCAACTCCCATAGTTATTGTTTTTCTGAAAAGTATAACGGTATTCGCCAAACATCTTTCCATAGGATACCAAATCCATCGGGCAGGAGATAAATCAATGGGATTTAGGATTGAATGATTGTCGGGGGATAACGGACCCGGAACAGATAACTTTGATTTATCCCTGACATTCGGATTACTGGTCACCTTCTCTGAAAGTAAGACTCCTCCTCCTGAAAGAACCGATGTTTTAAGGAAATTTCTCCTGGAAAAATATTTGGAATTACTCATGGTTTAAATAATTCAATTGGTTTGTAGTATTTATTAGTTGTCGCAAATATAACCGATAAACAGCATTGCTTTCAGATATAATTAGGAATTTTAGGTTATTCTACAAACAATTTATGGAATCGACAGATCCACCAGGATTTACGAATCTGTCAGATTTTTTATCAAATAGAAATAGGTTGGCGATTTTTCAAAAAAAAAGAACCGCCATTTCTGACGGTTCTTATGTCGGGGTACCAGGATTCGAACCTGGGACCCCCTGGTCCCAAACCAGGTGCGCTAGCCGGGCTGCGCTACACCCCGAATTATTTTGACGTTTTAAGATCGTTCCCTCTTTTCTTCAGATATTTTATCACTTTCAAAGTGATTCTTAAAAAGGGTCAAACCGTCTCCGTTTTGATGGGTACAAAAGTACTGTAAATATTGTAACCACCAAATTTATTATAAAAATATTCGACCCAAAATAATCGGTCAGTTTATTTTGAATATCGACACATACCAACTGTTTTTCACAAGTCAAATTTTTCGGGATGGATTGAAACATTCCTTTTATATTTTCGTTTATTATTATTACAAATAAGAGGATTAGTTTGGTTCAAAGCACAGATTCCTTGGCAGGTCGGGCAAAATCTTATCAGATTTAGGTTAAATATTTCTTATTCAAATTTAAAATTAAAAATAAACAAAATGGCAGAAGCAACATTATTGGTGCCTTTTATCCAAAAGTGGGAAGGCGGATGGGTTGACGACCCGAATGACCATGGGGGAGCTACTATGAAAGGAATCACCCTGGCTACATTTGGTGCATTCTTAAAAAGCAAGGAACAACCTGCTCCCTCAAAAGATGATTTAAGAAACATTAGTGAGGATGAATGGTCGGATGTATTCAAAACCCTTTACTGGGACAAATGGAAAGCAGACGAAATCGAAAACCAGTCGGTTGCAAACATTCTGGTCGATTGGGTATGGGCGTCAGGCATCTGGGGGATAAAAATCCCTCAACGAATACTTCAAGTTGTGGATGATGGAATTGTTGGTGAAAAGACGATCACCAAATTGAACAGTGTTGACCAGGCTTCACTTTTTGAGGACATACAAAAAGCAAGGCAAAAGTTCGTGACCGACATCGCCGAAAGAGATCCAAGTCAAAACAAGTTTATTAACGGTTGGCTTAACAGAATTAATGCATTTACTTTTTAATAAACTCAATTAATCGGTTCATAAAATAACTGAAAACGTAAAATTAAAAGTGTCAAAAATTTCAAGTTTTGACATTTTTATCCTTTTAAAAACGAATAGATTTTACAACATGAAAAAATCAAGTAATATCGAATTTAAAGCTACACTATTGCTAATAGCAACAGTAGGCGTAATCGCACTCATGCTATATTGGATTGATCCGCGTCTTGTGTTGGGTTACTAAATTTGATTTCTAATCTAGTTGAAACTTTGAAAAAGACAATACGAACAATAATTTATTTATTTAAACCTGTAAAGTATTGATTTTGTGGATTTATTGCGGAGAGGGGGGGATTCGAACCCCCGGTACAGATTCCCGTACGGCAGTTTAGCAAACTGCTGGTATCAGCCACTCACCCACCTCTCCGTAATTTTTAGTGGTGCAAATGTAGGAATCATTTTCACTTTGGCAAAAAAAAAGTCAAGAAAAACGATTATTCGGCAATTTAAAAATTAATTCTATATTTAAATTATTGATATACATTGAAATAAGTTGAAATATTTTTAAAATCTCATGAGATAGAATATTAATGCCAGCATAATTTTGGGCGGTTTATACCCAATAAATGATGGAAAACAATTTCAGACCTAAATCTAACAACCAGAAAATAGTCAAATGAATAATAAGTGGTATAAAAAGAGGTCAGGTGAATTCAAAAAGGTTTCATTAACTTAGGCAAATCAAATGCATAGTTCAAAAATTTATTTCTTTGCATGTGTCTGTAAATCTAATATTTACAAAATTGGAAAGAAAAAACCTAAAAAAACAGGGTGGATTAGTTGGTAGATTGCCCAAACAAGATTAATTTAGTCGTATAATTACAAAGCGTTCTTTGCAACTCAGATATTCCGCATTAATTCATACGATTGGTAAACTCAACATTTCCTATTAAACGAGAAAGCTTTTGACCGCTAAAACAGGCCTTACCCTTTGGGGAGTAGCATTTGCTGCCATTGGAAGTTTGATCAGTCAGGCACTCAAATCCTGTTTATCCGGGGTTTTACTCAAAGTGAATTAATGCGGTTTTTTGTGCCCAATTGTCTCGCAAAGGTCGCTAGGAAACGCAAAGGCTTGATAACCTTTTATTTTGCGATCTCTGTGGGCTTTGCGCGAAAATAGTCTTGCTCCTTTTTCGTTTACTTGACAGAAATATTGGATGAATCGTGGTGCTTGTGCCTTTTCTCCTTCGAGAAATAAAAATCGACCCGGCCAACAATCAACCCTCCAAAACCAACCTGGTTCACAATCACATCCTTGCCCGAAAGGTTTTTGATCAGATCGGGTTTCTGCAGAAATGTATGGGTATGGCCACCAATAATAAAATCGGTATGCAACGTTTTGGCAGCCAATATCTTATCGCTCACTTTTTCTTCCTTGTAAGAATACCCCAAGTGCGACAAGCAGACAATCAGATCGGTATTGTGTTCTTCGAGCAGGATTTTCTCCATTTTTAAGGCCGTTTGCAAAGGATCGAGATAATGGGTATTCCCATAATTCTTCTCACCAACAAGTCCTTGCAGCTCTACACCCAATCCATAGACCCCAACTTTTACGCCACCTTTTTTGAAGATCTTGCAAGGAACCGTCATTCCAGCCAGAATTGTATCCGAGAAATCGTAGTTGGCACAGAGAAACGGGAATCCTGCATATTTCAACTGACTTCTGATCCCTTCGAGCCCATTGTCAAATTCGTGGTTGCCAATGGTTGCGGCATCATAACCCATCATTGTCATGAGTTCAAAATCGAACTTCCCATTGAAAAAATTAAAATAAGGGGTTCCCTGGTAAATATCCCCGGCATCGAAAAGCAGCACATTTTTGGTTTCAGCCCGCACCTGACTGATCAAGGCAGCCCTTCTCGCCATTCCACCTTCACCGGCGTTGCGCGGCACATCCTTTTCGAAAGGATCGATGTGAGAATGAAAGTCGTTGGTATGCAAGATGGTCAGTTTGACCAACTCATCCGCACCAAACACCGAAAGCGGTGTGCTTACAGCCAAAGTCCCGGCAGCACCTGCTCCAAGCAACCTCAAAAAATCCCTTCTATTTTGCATCGTAAACCCTCCCATCCAATTTAACGTCAATGGCAATCCCCTTGCGGCCCAATTTGCGCAAGTGGTCAATAAACATATCCCTGAACCTTACTCCCGGAAGAATCCGTTCTTTAATATTTTTCAAAATTTCGCTTCCGTCTCCACCGCTGGCAATGTAATCACTTGTCACCAACCAGTAGGTCTTTGCATCATCAAGTGGCTGTCCCTGTACCTCAGGATTTAAGGCTTTGTCATCCTTGATACCGAAACGGACTCCTGAAACCCCTTCCCCACCACGTGAAGCCATATGATTGATAAAACCGCGCATTTCCTTACCGGTCATCTTTAAAAAAATGACCTCATTCTCGAATGGCATCAGCTCGAACATGTTCTGAACCTTTACCTCCCCTTTCGGGATCGGGACGCGCAATCCACCCCTGTTGACCATAGCCACATCGATGTGCATACCAGGGTATTTTTTCAAACAGACAGAATCGGACTCCATCCTGACAAGATCGGCGCAGAAATTGGTCAGCAAACTTTCAGGGCGCCCACCAAAAAGTGCTACCTTCGAATTACATAACACTTCACCCATCTCTTTTGAAAGCTTCTCCCTGTAAGGTGCAATAATCGATTCCATTTTTGGGTCTGGTGTGACCTTCAATGTGGAATCGAGGTGGATATTCGTAAATTCAACCTTCGAGACTTTTAATGAATGACATCCGGGAAACGCACTAACGAGGATCAGCAGTAAGGTGATTGCGGGTAACCACCGCAAGGAACTTTTTTTTATTCCATTGATTAAAAACATGTTATAAAATATTAATTCTTTTATTTCGATGTAACCTAAGACCCGATCAAAATTGTGGATTTTAAAATCGAATCCTTTGTAAAGAAGCAAATGTTTGGGCAGATTACAAAAACATGAAAGATCATACTGTCGTTTTTTTGCAAAGTATTTTTATCCCGTTGAAGTGACGAATAACTGATTAGTTTTACATTTGTATCATATCAAAATTCATCGTTTTGAAAAGCAATATTGTATTTAACCGAAGGTATTATATTTCAATCATATATCTATTTATTTCCATTTTTTCCTATTCCCAGGAACCAGATTCGTTGACCTTTACTGCAAAAAGCGGTGACAACATCTATCGGATCTTGCAAAATAATGGGTTGACTGATTCCCATTTTATTGAAGAGTTTATCAACCTAAACAAAAATAAGTTGGGCAAAGACAATGCCCTGATCATTGGGAGAAAGTATATACTTCCAAAATTAATTGAATCACAAACAGATACAATAGAAGTTCCGATACTTGATGTTCCCCAGGTAAGATTTATCACCGAACCACTTTTTGGAAGAGATGCAGAACATGTTGACCTGATCGACCAAAAATTAAAAGGGGGTGTATTTTATCTTGTGAGTGGTCATGGCGGTCCCGATCCGGGTGCAATAGGGAAAATCGGTAAGAACGTCCTTTGCGAAGATGAATATGCCTATGATGTCACCCTGAGGTTTGGAAGGGAGCTGCTCCGTCATGGGGCAAAAGTCTATTTTATCGTGCGCGATCCGTCCGATGGCATCAGAAATGAGCTTTACCTCAGGAACAACAAGGACGAGGTCTGCTACCCAAACTCTGAAATACCATTAAATCAGGTTGAAAGGCTGAAACAACGAGTCGATGCGATTAATGTCCTCTACCGCAACGAACGTCAGGGAACCTACAAAAGATGCATTGAAATCCATGTTGACGCCAGGAACAATAAGAAGAACATCGACTTGTTTTTCTATTTCAACGAAGGGAGCAAAAACGGGGAACGTCTGGCCAACACATTACGAACCACAGTTGAGCAAAAATATCAGCTTAAACAACCGGGAAGGGGTTACACAGGTGACGTTTCATCACGTGACCTTTATATGCTCAAAAAGACAATCCCAACTGCAGTGTTTATCGAACTCGGAAACATCAATCATGCCCGCGACCAGCAAAGGTTGATTTATGAAAACAACAGGCAGGCAATAGCCAAATGGTTGTGCGATGGTGTGATTGAAGATTTTGGAAAATAGGGAATATAAAATGTAAAATCAGAATACCCCGGGATGCTTAATCCCGGGGCACTCAAATCATTTCAATCACAATAGTTTACATCTTTTCTGTCACTATTTAACTCTTTTAAATGTCAATTCTGCCAAAGGTTTATTGTTTTGTAACATTGTCAATACATAGGAGTCGGTAGATTTTATGACCATCTTGTATTTCAGGATAGCCTTTTCAGGATTGGAAATGTCCTGATAAGAGACCCCCTCGCAAGTACTTTTTGATGTAAACCAATATGCCCAGAGTGAAATTTCAGGGGATGATTCCCAAAGCATTGCAAAAATGATCTTGTCATTTTTTTGATCATATCCCCACAATTCCTTGGTTGAACTGATAACTTTGCCCTTGGTGATATTCTTTATGGTGCCAACAACACCTGATCCAAACGCTGTAAATTCATCAACCTGTACTGTATCTTTGCCCATTTGAGTCTGCCATGTTCCCAGAAATTGTTTCATCAACTCAACCTGGTTAAGTTTGTTTTGAGAAGTTTGTGCCTGAATAGGTTTAATAATGAGCGACATGTGTAAACCAATCATCATTGCGATAAAATATAATGTTTTCATGATCATGATTATTTGTTAATGGTAAAAACTAAAATTAAACTGGTTTTTGTTCAGGTTTATTTAACTGTTCGGTTTTGTTCAATTGGGAAAGTGCCGCAATGCCACCCATGCCACCAAGGTTCATCATATCAAGTGCGGAACTTGGCACAATGATCATCGAACCTTTTTCTTTTAAACCTTCGCCGATAAGGTTCATTGCCCGAAGCTGCAATGCCACAGGATTATTCAGATAGGATTCGCTGGCCTTGGCAAACTTCTCTGCAATTTCGGTTTCGGCTGTTCCCAGGATGACCCTTGCTTTGCGCTCCCTTTCGGCCTGTGCCTGTTTGCTCATGGCATCAGATAACCCCTGTGGGATAGTAATATCCTTTATACCTACTGTTTGACATGTAATACCCCATGGATTTGTATTATCGTCAAGCAACTTCTGAAGGTCTTCTGCAATTTTGTCCCTGTCCTGTAGAAGTTCAGCCAATTCGTGCTTGCCGATAATATCCCGCAAACCGGTCTGGGCTATGTATTGAATGGCTGTCTGATAGTCCTGAACTTCGAGGGCCGCTTTTTCAACATCCCAGACGGTCCAATACAAAACAGCAACCACATTCACAGGTACTGTGTCCTTTGTCAATGTTTGGTCCGCCTTAAAATCGGTTACCCTGACCCTTTGATCAATATAATCGATCACCTTATCAATTATCGGCCAAATAAAAAATATGCCGGGCCCTTTTAATCCAACATATCTGCCCACCCGCAACTGCACCGCTTTTTCCCATTGGTCGGCAATTTTAATGGAGCTTGCAATAAGGGCTGAAAGGATCCACAATCCGATAAGGTAAAAAATGTCAATAATTTTTAAATAGAACAGGAGCGCCAATATTGCAGTGGCGACGATGATGACCGTAGTTGAAATTACATTAAAAAGATTCTTTGTTTCCATAGTTACTTGTTATTAAGATTGTTATAAAAATTGTTGTTTTGATTGTTCTGCAATTCGTTGATCACCTCATCTTTCGAAAATCCGTAGGTGTATGCAACTGTTAAAAACTCTTTGCAGATGTCCTGAATTTTCCGTTGTTTTTCTTCATCGGTAAGGACAATCCCGTTTGCATTGATGAATGTGCCCGATCCTTGCTGTGTATCAAGGATGCTCAGGATCTCAAGTTCTTTGTACGCTTTAGCGATTGTATTCAGGTTTACCTTAAGGATTACCGCTAAAGCCCTTACAGTTGGAAGCTGTTCGCCGGTTTTTAATTTACCGGAGGCGATACCAAATTTAATCTGGTCGATAATCTGCCTGTAGAAAGGCGTTCCGCCACTTGGGTCTAAAATAAAATTGATCATTGTCTTATTGGTATATTGTATTAGTTATATAGTACAAATATACAATGTCATTTTTCAAAATCCAAACGAATTGGGAAATTTTTTAAAATAATTTTTTTGCTATTGATGTTGAGTTCATGCAAAGTTAATATCTTCCTTATTTCGCGGATTTGTTGTATATTTAATTAGTCGTAGGATACCTAAAATCAAAGATTTATGCAACAGATTGAGCCACTGGTATATGGTAAATTTTTCCATATTTTCAATCGGGGAACCAATAGTTGTAACCTGTTTGTCGAAAGTGCCAACTACAAACACTTCCTCGAATTGTATGATAAGTATATTCCGCAGGTGGCCGATACCTATGCCTGGGTACTCATGAAGAACCATTTTCATGTGTTGGTCCGAATCAAGGAGGAGGATGAAATCGGATTTATTCCGGACCCAACCCTTTCGGCGGAAACCCTATCGGCAACATCGAAAACCCTTTTGGGGTCTTCGACCGCCGATTGGGTTTTCGCACCCAAACGATACAACCCCTCCAACCAATTCTCCCACCTGTTCAATTCATATTGCCAATACTTTAACAAATGGACCCATCGGACAGGCAGCCTGTTTGAACACCCATTCCACCGAAAACGGGTCGATGAAC